>JAQBQI010000252.1 GCA_028287085.1 Myxococcaceae bacterium | reverse complement strand
GCGCCGCGCGTCGTCGACCGCACGCCGCAGGTCGACTCCGACCGCATCCCGGTGGGCGACTCGCCCACGCTCGGGCCCGCCTGGGCGCCGGTCACCATCGTGGAGTTCTCGGACTTCCAGTGCCCCTTCTGCGGCGACGTCGAGAACACCCTGCGCCAGGTGCGCGAGCGCTTCGGCGACCGCGTGCGCGTCGTCTGGAAGAACAACCCCCTCGCCATGCACCCCAACGCGGCGATCGCCGCCGAGGCCGCGATGGAGGCCTTCGCCCAGGGCGGCGCGGAGAAGTTCTGGCGCATGCACGACGCCCTCTACGCCCACCAGGACGCCCTCGACCGCCCCGCCCTCGAGGGCTACGCCCGCGAGCTCGGCCTCGACCTCGCGCGCTTCCGCCGCGCCCTCGACGCGCACACCCACCAGGGCTCGGTCGAGCGCGACACCGCCCTGCTCACCCGCCTCGGCGGCCGCGGCACGCCCAACTTCTACATCAACGGCACGCTCCTCCGCGGCGCGCAGCCGCTCGACCGCTTCTCCGACGCGGTCAACGCCGCCCTCGCCCTCGCGCGCGCCGTCGACCCGCCCAGCCGCGCGTACGCCCAGACCGTCGCCGCCGCCCTCAACGGCGGCGGGTCGGGCGAGCGCGTCGAGGACCCGGCCGCCGTCTACCGCGTGCCGATCGGCAGCTCGCCCGTGCTCGGCGCGGCCGACGCGCTCGTCACGGTGGTGGTCTTCTCGGACTTCCAGTGCCCCTTCTGCGGCCGCGCCGAGGTCACCCTCCGCGCGCTGCGCGCCCGCTACGGCCGCGACATCCGCTTCGTCTGGAAGAACGAACCCCTCGCCATGCACCCCCGCGCGCGCCCCGCCGCGCAGGTCGCCATGGAGGCCTACGCCGAGCGCGGCGCCGCCGGCTTCTGGCGCGCCCACGACCTGCTCTTCGAGCACTCCACGGCGCTCGAGCGCCCCGAGCTCGAGGGCTACGCGCGCGAGCTCGGCCTCGACCCGGCGCGGGTGCGCGCGGCGCTCGACCGCAACGTCCACGACCCCGCCATCGACGCCGACCACCAGCTCGCCCAGCAGCTCGGCGTGAGCGGCACGCCGGCCTTCTACATCAACGGCCGACGCCTCGTCGGCGCCAGGCCCGAGGAGGCCTTCGTGCGCCTCATCGACGAGGTGAAGGCCGCGGCCGAGGCGCGCATCCGCACCGTCGCCGGCACCACCCGCGCCAACGTCTACGAGCGCACCATCGCCGACGGCGCGACCGCCCTCGCCTACGTCGGCGGCGGCGCCGCGCCCGCCCCCGCGGCCGACCGCGTGTACACCGTGCGCCCCCGCGCCGGCGCGCCCTCCTTCGGCGGCGCCGACGCCCGCGTGGTCATCGAGCACTTCTCCGACTTCCAGTGCCCCTTCTGCGGCCGCGTGGGACCGGCCCTCGACGAGATCCGCCGGCGCTACGGCGACCGCATCCGCGTGGTGTGGCGCAACTTCCCGCTGCGCATCCACCCCCACGCGATGCTCGCGGCCGAGGCGGCGATGGAGGTGCACGCGCAGCGCGGCAACGAGGGCTTCTGGGCCTTCCACGACACGCTCTTCGCCCACCAGGAGGCCCTCGAGCGCCCGCAGCTCGAGGCCTACGCCGAGGCCCAGCACGTCGACATGGCCCGCTTCCGCGCGGCCCTCGACGGCCACACCCACCAGGCCGCCATCCAGGACGACATGGCCGCCGCCTCCGCCACCGGCGCCGAGCTCGCCATGCCGGCCTTCTTCATCAACGGGCACTTCCTGGTCGGCGCGCAGCCCGCCGAGGAGTTCGCCCGCCGCATCGACGCCGCCCTCGCCCCCGCCGCGCCGACTCCACCCGCCGCCGCCCCCGCGCGCTGATCGCGGCGGTTGAGTTTCGGGCGGAGTCCTTCCACATTCCCGCACCCGTGACGGCCGCGCTGAAGACCCCGACGCCCCGAGAGATTCGCGCCACGGGCCTCGTCGCGCTCGCGGGCTTCGCCGCCCTCGGCTGGGCCCTCGGCCGCCGCGGCCACCACGTCGCGTCGCTGGTGCTGCCCGCCGTCGGGCTCGCGTGGGCGCTGCTCGCGCTGGCCTCGCCGCGCGCCGCGCGCCCGCTGCACCAGGGCTGGATGCGCCTGGGCGAGCTCCTGGGGCGCGTCACCACGCCGCTGCTGCTGACGGCGGTCTTCGTGCTGCTGGTGCTCCCGACGCGGCTCTTCCTGTGGCTGCGCGGCATCGACCCGATCGAGCGCCGCCCCGACCGCAAGGCCGCGAGCTACTGGAACGACCGCGCCCCGGAGACCTTCGACCGCGCCAGCTTCGAGCGGCCGTGGTGAGCGGCCGGCCGACGTACATCCTCGGGCTGTCGGCCTACTACCACGACAGCGCCGCGTGCCTCCTGCGCGACGGCGAGGTGGTGGCCGCCGCGCAGGAGGAGCGCTTCACCCGCAAGCGCCACGACGCGGACTTCCCCGCGCAGGCGCTGGCGTGGTGCCTCGCCGAGGCGGGCATCACCACCGACCGCCTCGACCACGTGGTCTTCTACGACAAGCCCGTGGCGAAGTTCGGGCGGCTCATCGAGACGCACCTCGCGGCGGCGCCGCGGGGGCTGCGGTCGTTTCTCACGGCGCTGCCGGTGTGGCTGCGCAAGAAGCTCTGGACGGCGCGCGAGATCGAGGAGGCGCTCGGGGGCGGTCCGCCGGTGCTGTTCACCGAGCACCACCAGGCGCACGCGGCGAGCGCGTTCTACCCGTCGCCCTTCGACGAGGCCGCGCTGCTCACGCTCGACGGCGTGGGCGAGTGGGCGACCACCTCCGCGGGCGTCGGCCGCGGCCCGCGCATCGAGCTGCACCGCGAGCTGCGCTTCCCGCACTCGCTGGGCCTGCTCTACTCGGCCTTCACCTACCAGGCGGGCTTCAAGGTCAACTCGGGCGAGTACAAGCTCATGGGCCTCGCGCCCTACGGCGAGCCGCGCTTCCGCGAGGCCATCCTCGCGAACGTCATCGACCTGAAGGACGACGGCACCTTCCGGCTCGACCTCTCGTACTTCGACTACGTGGCGGGCCTGCGCATGACCAGCCGCCGCTTCGACGAGCTCTTCGAGGGCCCGCCGCGCGCCCCCGAGGGCCCCATGACCCAGCGCGAGAAGGACCTCGCCGCGAGCATCCAGTCGGTCACCGAGGAGGTCGTGCTGCGGCTCTGCCGCGACCTGCACAAGCGCACGCAGCTCACCGACCTGTGCCTCTCCGGCGGCGTCGCGCTCAACTGCGTGGCCAACGGGAAGATCATCCGCGAGAACACCGGCTTCCGCCGCCTCTTCGTGCAGCCCGCCGCGGGCGACGCGGGCAGCGCGCTCGGCGCCGCCCTCGCCGTCTGGCACGGCTACCTCGACCAGCCCAGACCTCCGCGCGAGGGCCGCGACTCGATGCGCGGCGCGCTGCTCGGCCCGCGCTACAGCGACGACGAGGTGGCCGCGCTCGTGGCGACCCTGAACGCGCCCGCCGAGCGCCTCGCCGAGGCGGCGCTGCTCGACCGCGTGGCCGAGCTGCTCGCGGGCGGCGCGGTGATCGGGTGGTTCCACGGGCGGATGGAGTTCGGCCCGCGCGCGCTGGGGTCGCGGTCGATCCTGGGCGACCCGCGCGACCCCTCGATGCAGCGCACGATGAACCTGAAGATCAAATTCCGCGAGTCGTTCAGGCCCTTCGCGCCGGTGGTGACGGAGGAGGACGCGCTGCGCTTCTTCGACCTCGATGGCCCGTCGCCGTACATGCTGATCACGGCGCCGGTGCGGGCCGAGCACGCGGGCTCGCTGCCCGCGGTGACGCACGTCGACGGCTCGGCGCGGGTGCAGACCGTGTCGTCGGCGACGAGCCCGCGGCTGCACGCGCTCCTGCGCCGCTTCGGCGACCGCACCGGCGTGCCGATGCTCATCAACACGTCGTTCAACGTGCGCGGCGAGCCCATCGTGTGCACGCCCCGCGACGCCTACGCGTGCTTCATGAACACCAACATCGACTACCTGGTGCTCGAAGACCACCTGCTCGACAAGCGCGCCCAGCCCGCCTGGACCGAGGCCGCCCCGGTGCTCGAGCCCGACTGAGGGGCGCCGGTCTCCTCGCTCAGCGCGGCAGCCGCTCGTGCAGCCACGCGGCCATCAGCGCGTGGCCCGCGGCGTTGAAGTGCGAGTCGTTGCCGTTGGGGATGAACAGCATCTCCCCCCGCGCCACGGCCGCGCGGATCGCGTCGCCCGGCGCGAGCGTCGTCACGCCGGCCGCGCGCGCCGTCTCGATCATCCGCGCCTCGATGGCGCCGGGCCGCCCGCGCTCGGCCTCCTGGCGCAGCGGCAGCACCACCACCGCGAGCGGCACGCCCCGCGCGTCGAGGGTCGCGCGCATCGCCCGCAGGATCGCCCCCAGGTGCTGCCAGCGCACCTCGTCGGACTCGCGCGCGTTGACGTCGGGGGTCTGCAGCGCCGACATCGCCGAGGCGAGCAGCGCGGCGAGCTTGGAGCGCGCCACGCCCGCGCGCAGCAGGTAGGGCGGCGGGCTGGTGGAGCGCGCGGTCTCCCAGAGGGCGTGGGCCTCGTGCGGTCGGTCGGGGAAGCGCAGCGCGGCGCCGCCGGGCCCGTACGACAGGATCGGCCGCCACTCGCTGCACTGGTGGCCCTTGTCGATCTCGCTGAGGTCGTTGCCCTCGAAGAGGTAGACGACGACGAGGTCGGGCCGGGCCTCGACGGCCCAGCGGCGCAGCAGCACCAGGTACGAGTCGGGCCCCGTGCCGATGATGGCGCCGTTGACGTGGCGGGTGCCGGCCTCGAGGCGCTCGAGGCCGGCCTCGAAGGTCTCGGCGTCGGCCACGCTGAAGCCGTAGGTCATCGAGTCGCCGAGGTGCAGCACGCGCCGCGTCGGGGCCGCGGGCTCGGGCCGACCCGGCGCCCGCACCGGCAGCGCCGTGCTCGCGTTGGGCAGGAAGCGGCTGCGGTACACGCCCGGGTACGCGAGCGTGCAGATGTGGTCCTGCCCGCCGCCGAAGATGGGCTCGTTGCGGCGGAAGGCCTCGTTGAGGAAGAAGTGCGGCGCCCCCGGGGGAAAGGCCGGCGCGGGCGGCAGCAGCAGGCGGCTCATCGCCTCGAGCGCGAGCAATCCCCCGGCGAGGGTGGCCCCGCCCACCGCGACGGCGCGGCGGTCGGCGAAGGCGGCGTGGGCCCCCGCGGCGAGGCCGACGCCGAATAGAAGTCCTTCGGTAAGTCCGTCCCAGGTGCCGACGCCGGTGACGGCGAGGGCGGCCGCGGTGCCGGCGGCGGCGGGCAGTACGACGCACGCGAGCAGCGCCCACGGGCCGGCGAC
>JAQBQI010000214.1 GCA_028287085.1 Myxococcaceae bacterium | reverse complement strand
TCGGCCCCCTCGGCCAGCGCGATGGCGCACTCGACGGCGTTGCGCAGCTCGCGCACGTTGCCCGGCCAGCGGTACGACTGCAGCGTCGCCGCGACGCCCTGCCCGAGGTGCCACCCGCCGCCCCGCTCGGCCAGCACCCGCTCGGCCATCGGCACGATGTCCCGCGGCCGCGACCGCAGCGGCGGCACCGCGACGGTCACGCCGTTGAGCCGGAAATACAGGTCCTCGCGGAAGCGCCCCTTGGCGACGTCGACCAGCAGGTCGCGGTTGGTCGCCGCCACCACGCGCACGTCGACCGGCACCGCCGTCGTGCCGCCCACGCGGGTGAGCGTGCGCTCCTGGAGCACCCGCAGCAGCCGCGCCTGGTTCGACGACGACAGGTCGCCGACCTCGTCGAGCAGCAGCGTGCCGCCGTCGGCCCGCTCGAACACCCCGCCCTTGCGGGCGTCGGCGCCGGTGAAGCTCCCGCGCTCGTGGCCGAAGAGCTCGCTCTCGGCCAGCGACTCGGGCAGCGCCGCGCAGTTGACCCCCAGGAACGACCGCCCCGCCCGCCGGCTGTACCGGTGCAGCAGCCGCGCGACGACCTCCTTGCCGCTGCCCGTCTCGCCCTGCACCAGCACCGGGAGGTCGCTCGCCGCGAGGCGCCGCACGAGGGCCAGCAGGCTCACCATCGCCGGGTCGACCGCCACCACGTCGCTGCCGCTGGCGACGGTGCCGACCACCGGGCCGTGCGTCTCGGGGCGCACGCTGTCGCGGCTCGACGCCACCACCACGATGCGCGTGCTGCCGATGGTGATCACCGCGCCCGGGTCGGCCGCGCGCGTGCCCGTGATGCGGGTGCCGTCGACGAAGGTGCCGTTGCTGCTGGCCTCGTCGCGCACCAGCACCGCGCGCCCGTCGAAGCGGATGACGGCGTGCTCGCGCGAAACCCGCGTGTCGTCGAGCGAGACCTCCACGGTGTCCGAGCGGCCCACCCGCACCTCGGCCCCGACCGGAACCACCACCACCCGCGGGGGACGCCCCGTCTCCTCGACGAGCAGGCGCGCCGACGTGGCGCCCGTCGGCGTGCCATCGACCACGGAGGTGTCGGTGCGGAGTGGGTCCACGGCGGGGGTGAGCATAGACCACCGGACCCCCCACGCGCACTTCCGCGCCGCTGTGCAGCGCTCGTACACCCCGCGGCGTCAGGTGCCGCGCCGCCGCGATACGACGCGCGCGGCATTGCATCGCGCGGGTATACGATCGCGCCGATGCCGCTCCCGTCGATGGACAACCTCCGGTGCTTCGTGGCCGCCGCCGAGACGCTCAACTTCCGCGCCGCGGCGAAGGCCGTCGCGCTCACGCCGGCCGCGCTCGGCCAGCGCGTGAAGCAGCTCGAGGACGAGGTCGGCCACGCGCTCTTCGCCCGCACCACGCGCTCGGTGGCGCTCACCGCCGCGGGGCTCGCGATGCTGCCCGAGGCGCGGCGCACGCTGGCGGCGGCGGAGACCTGCCTGCGCGCGGCCCGCGGCGAGCTCGGCCCCGCCCCGTCGGAGCTGGTGCTCGGCACGCGCCACGAGCTCGGCCTGAGCTGGCTCCTGCCGCAGCTGCCGCGCCTCGCGAAGCAGCGGCCCGACCTCACGCTGCACCTCTACGTGAGCTTCACCGCCGACCTGCTGCTGCGGGTGCGCACGCGCGAGGTCGACTGCGCCGTGCTCTCGGCGCGCTTCAGCGACCCGGCCCTCGACTCCGTCACGCTGCACCGCGAGGACTACGTCTTCGTGGCCTCCAAGGCCCTGCTCGCGCGCAACCCGCTGTCGAAGCCCGAGCACGCCGCGGCCCACACGCTCATCGACGTGTCGGCGGAGATGCCGCTGTTCCGTTACTGGCGCGAGGCGGCGGGGGCGACCGCCGCGGGCATGCGCTTCGCCAAGGTGCTGCGCATGGGAACCATCGCCGCCATCGAGCACCTCGTGCTGCGCGGCGACGGCGTGGCGGTGCTGCCGGAGTACCTCGTGCAGAAGCGCGTGGAGTCGGGGGCGCTGCGGGTGGTGTTCCCGAAGGTGAAGCCGGAGTTCGACCACTTCCGGCTGGTGTTCCGCGCCGACGACGCGCGGCGGCCCGACTACGAGGGGCTCGCGGCGATGCTGCTCGAGTCGCCGCTGCGCTGACGGCCGCAGCCCGCCGGGCTCACATCCCCGCGGGCACGGTCGCCGTCGCGTACTGCGCCGTGAAGTACCCCGTGTAGGCCGTCGCCGCGGCGGCGTCCCTGATCCACAGGCTGTTCTCGTTGTTGGCCCAGGCCGCGGCCGACCAGTTGGCCGAGCCGGTGATCACGGTCTGCCCGTCGATGACGAGCAGCTTGCTGTGCACGTCGCCCGAGCGCACCGGCACGCCCGCCGCGAGCAGCGCCACCGCGGGCGCGTCGTTGAGGTACTCGCGCGACACGATGCCGCGCACCGTCACGCCCCGCGCGCGCGCCGCGATCATCGCGTCGGAGAGCTCGGTGCGCGTCCACGCGGAGATCACGAAGTCGACCGAGGTGCGCGACGCGGCGACGGCGTCGACCATGTCCGTGAACCACCGGGCGGCCGTCGAGGTGGGCGAGCGCGGGCTGAAGTAGGCCGCGTAGCGCCCGCCCGTGGCCGGCGTCGCCGCCGCGATCGGCCCGAAGGAGTGGTCGCGAAACATCCGCTGGAACTCGGCCTCGAAGGTCGCGACGATCGCGGGCTCCTCGATGACGACGGCGTCGTTGGCGTCGCGGCAGTACGAGTTCTCGCTGCTGTTGGCCGAGCCCACCCAGACGCGCGCGCCGTCGACGACGAAGTACTTGTGGTGCATGAGCGCCGCGCGCCCGTCGGGCAGCAGGCTGACGCGGGGGTTGCCGTCGAGCCGCGCCAGCGGGCACATCAGCGTGCCCGCCACGCGGGGGCAGGTCTCGTCGTCGTACACGAGCTGCACCGTGAGCCCCGGCGCCGCCGCGAGGCGCGCGAGGATCGCGTCGGGCAGGCACGCCCACAGCGTCTCGTAGAGGGCGGCGTGCACGCTGGTCTCGGCGCACGAGAGCAGCGCCATGAGCTGCCGCAGCAGGGCGCCGTCGGTGGTGAAGGCCGGGGCGTCGACGGCCGGCGCGGCGCAGGTCGCGGGCAGCGGCGGGCACACGCAGCTGCGGCCG
>JAQBQI010000213.1 GCA_028287085.1 Myxococcaceae bacterium | reverse complement strand
CGGCGAGGGCCGCCGCGAGCAGCACCATGCCGACGGCGACGACGCCGATGACGGCGGCGATCCACGGGAGGGGGTTGGCGGGCGCGGGCACCGAGAGGCGCGGCGGCTCGGTGGGCGAGATGACCGGCGGCGGCAGGAGGCCGGGCGAGCGGGCGAGCGCGGCGCGGCGGGCGTCGGTGGGCCCCGGGCTGCCGTCGGGGCGGGTCTGCTGGTGCAGCACCGGGATGCTCGCGCCGGGGCGGGAGACGGGCCCGACGGCGTGGTCGTCGCGGAAGGGCGCGAGCGCGTCGCGCATCTCGTAGAGCGACGAGAAGCGCTGCGAGGGCTCGTAGGCGAGCGCGCGCATGATGGCGGCGGCGAGGGCCGGGTCGAGGTCGGGGCGCAGGTGGCGGATGTCGGGCGGGGGCCCGGTGACGATGGCCACGAGCATCGCGGGGTACGAGTCGGCCTGGTGGGGCACCGAGCCGGTGAGCGCCTCGTACAGGATCGCGCCGAGGGCGTACTGGTCGGCCGCGGGGGTGACGTTCTTCGAGCCGCCGGTGGCCTGCTCCGGGGGCATGTACGCCGGCGTGCCGAGGATCATCCCGGTGGCGGTGAGGCCGACGTCGTCGGTGACGACGCGCTTGGCGATGCCGAAGTCGATGAGCTTCGGGGTGACACCCTCCTCGCCGGGGGTGTGGGCGAGGAAGATGTTCTGCGGCTTCACGTCGCGGTGCACGATGCCGCGGCTGTGCGCGAGGGCGAGCGCCGACATGATGGGGTCGAGCACGCGGATGATCGCGCCCGGGGTGAGCGGCGCGTCGCGCTTGATGCGCGCCCCGAGGTTCTCGCCCTCGAGGAACTCCATCACCATGAAGAGGCGGCCCTGGTCGTTGCCGAAGTCGAGCACCTCCACGATGTTCTTGTGGCGCACCTCGTTGGAGGTGCGGGCCTCCTGGAGGAAGCGCTGCGGCACCGCGGGGTTGGAGAGCGCGATCTCGGGCAGCAGCAGCTTCACCGCGACGGTGCGGGCGATGGTGCGGTGGCGCGCCTCGAAGACCGCCCCGGTGCCGCCGACGCCGAGCACGCGGATGATCTCGTAGCGGCCGCCGATCACGTCGCCCGGCGACACACCGAGCGGGCGATCGTTCGCGGCGTTGGCGGACATCATCGTCGGGGAGCGTAGCGGAAGCGGCGCGGGCGTGTCGCGATCAACCGCGACGCCGACGGGGCGTGGGGTCAGAAGTCGGTGACGGTGCCGCCCGCGTCGTGGGCGCCGGCGTCGGCGGGGGTCGAGCTTCCCGTGTCGACCGGGGTCGAGGTGCCGCCGTCGCGGAAGGAGCAGGTGCCGACGTCGTTGGCGAACTCGCAGACCGAGCCCGGGTCGAGCGAGATGGCCTGGCAGTCGCGCGACTCGCGGCACTGCGACGAGCAGCGGCCGTCGATGTTGCAGACGAGCGGCGGGGCGCACTCGGAGGCGTAGACGCAGTAGCCGTTGTCGCCGAGCGGGAGGCAGGCGCCGATGGTGGCGGTCTGCTGCGCGGCGGGCTGACAGAGCGTGCCCGAGGGGCAGTCGCGGTTGCGCGTCTCGGCCGGGGCGGCGAGGTTGCACTGCTGGCGGCAGTAGCGGCCCGCGCAGATGAGGCTCTGGGTCTCGTCGCAGTCGGAGTTGAAGACGCACTGGCCGTTGACCGGCTGCTTGCTCTTGCACGCCGGCGCCAGCGCGCCGAGCAGCGCCAGCACCCACCACGAAGCCCGAACCGTCGACTTGGCCAGCATGCGCGAACTAGAACCCCAAGCGGGTCGGGCGCGCAAGGGCGGGCGCGGGTATAGGATGCCGCCGTGGTGACGGTGCGAGCCCGGGTGCTGTTGCGGGCCGTGCTGCTGGCGGTGGTGGTGGTCGCGTCGGGCTTCCTCGCGTGGTGGTCGTGGCGCACCTCGGCGGCGCTCGCGGCGCTGGGCGACCGCTCGGTCATCGAGAGCACGGCGCTGCTCGTGCGCGAGAAGATCGACCGCGTCGAGGCGACCATCATCGCGGGCGACAACGCGGTGCTGCACCTGGTGAACCCCGACGACCTCGACACGCTCGCGCAGCGGTGGCCCGACCTCGCCGAGCGGATCTCCCCGACGGTGCGCTCGGTGCTGGTGCTCGACGAGGCGCTGCGCCCGCTGCGGGTCGTGGCCCACCGCGAGGACGACGACCGCTTCGAGCTCGTGGCCTGGGTCACCGGCGGGCGCCTGGAGGGCCTCGACCTCGCGGGCAAGGAGGTCGGCGCGCACAGCCACTGGCACGGCGCGGTCGACGGCCGCAGCGTGCTGCTCTCGTACTTCACCCGCGAGAGCGCCGGGCGGCACTACTACGTCGTGCTCGAGGCCGACGTCGACTACATCCGCAGCGAGCTGCTGCCGAAGCTCTTCGACGACCCCCTCGCGCGCGGCCGCTTCAACATCACCGACGAGAACCACCGGCTCGTCATCGGGCGCTCGCTGCGGTCGGCGGGCGGCTTCGTGGTGTCGGCGCCCTTCCCCACGACGCTCTACAACTGGCAGCTCGCGGTCGCGCCCCGGCGGGCCCCCGAGCTCGCGGCCCGCTCGCGCCGCCGCGGCGTCATCGAGGGCTCGTACGTCGGCGCGTCGCTGCTGGTGATCCTCGCGGGCGTGTCGTTTCTGCTCTTCGCCGCGCGGCAGGAGGAGCAGCTCAACACCCTCAAGAGCGACTTCATCGCGACGGTGTCGCACGAGCTCAAGACCCCGCTGTCGCTCATCCGCATGTTCGGCGAGATGCTCGCGGGCGACCGCGCGCCGACGCCGGAGAAGCGCGCGCAGTACCTCGACATCATCGTGCGCGAGAGCGAGCGCCTGAGCGCCCTCATCGAGAACGTGCTCGACTTCGCGCGCCTCGAGCAGGGCCGCGCGGCCTACGAGTTCACCGCCGCCGACCTCGGGGCGACGGTGCGCCGCGACGTCGAGGCCTTCCGCTTCCGCGAGAACCGCGAGCGGCCCGCGCTGGTGGTCGAGATCGCCGACGACATCGCGCCGGTGCGCCTCGACGCGCGCGCGATGCAGGTGCTGCTCTTCAACCTGCTCGACAACGCCTTCAAGTACGCGGGCGACACCGACGCGGTCTTCGTGCGCGCCCGCCAGGAGGGCGCCCGCGCCGTCGTCGAGGTCGAGGACCGCGGGCCCGGCATCGACCCCGACGACGCGCGGCGCATCTTCGAGCGCTTCTACCGCGGGCGCGCGGTGCGCTCGGGCGGTCCGCGCGGCACGGGCATCGGGCTCTCGCTGGTGAAGCACATCGCGCGCGCCCACGGCGGCGACGTCACCGCCCGCGCCGCCTCGCCCACCGGGACGATCTTCCGCGTGGCGATCCCCGTCGGCGGGTGAGGGTCAGGCCTCGGGCTCGGCGGCGACCAGGCGGTTGCGGCCGGCGCCCTTGGCCGCGTACAGCAGCGCGTCGGCGCGCTCGAGCAGGCCCTCCGGGGCGGCCATCGCCGCGGTCAGCGCCACCACGCCGAACGACGCCGTGATGTTCACGGTGCCGCCGCTGACCTCCCAGCGGGCGGCGCGGATGCGGTCTTGGAGGTCGCGCGCGAGCACCTGGGCGCCGGCGAGCTCGGTCTCGGGCAGCAGGATCGCGAACTCCTCGCCGCCGAGGCGCCCGAGCGACTCCTCGCGGCGCACCCGCGAGAGGATCATCCCGGCGACGTCGCGCAGCACGGTGTCGCCCGCGAGGTGGCCGAAGGAGTCGTTGACCAGCTTGAAGTAGTCGAGGTCGATGAGCACCAGCGAGAGCGGGCGGCGGTAGCGGCGCGCGCGGCGAAACTCCCCGTCGAGGCGCTCGCGGAAGGCCGCGTGGGTGAGCGCGCGGGTGAGCCCGTCGGTGATCATCGCCGTGCGGATCGTCGCGAAGTACTGCCCCTCGATGTCGCTGCCGGCGATGTACTTGAAGACCGTGCCGCCGACCTGGATGCGGTCGCCGCTCGCGAGGTGGCACACCTCGGCGGCCGCGTCGTTGACGAGCGTGCCGTTGCGGCTGTGGTCGTCGACGAGCCACCACTCGCCGTCGCGCCACTCGAGGTGGGCGTGGGCCCGCGACACGCGCGGGTGGTCGAGCACCACGGCGCAGCTCTCGGCCCGGCCGATGCCGTAGCGGCCGACGGCGGGGTCGAGCTCCAGGCGCCGGCAGACCTCGCGCAGGTCGTTGGAGTGCACGATGACCAGCGAGCTCAGCCGCGGGGGGGGGCGGGAGACCGGCGCGGGGCTCAGCGGGAGGTTCGGCTCCGTGTCGCGGAGTCGATCAGCGGACTCCAGCGGCATGTGTGACCGGCGTGATTTCACCAATGGCGTTGCGCTCGGGCGGAACCCTAGGCGGACGCCCGCGGAGCCGTCAAACCACACGCAGAACGCGGACGGCTCGGCGGCCCGCTGGCGCCACGGCGCGCGTTTGGGGATATGGTGGCCCCGCCGTGAGCGAGCCCACCTTCAGCGCCTTCCGAGCCGTGCCCCGCACCGGGGTGATCTACGTGACCACCGAGGCCCAGAAGATGGGTTTCCGCTTCGGCGCCGAGGGTTGGTGCAACCTCGGCCAGGGGCAACCGGAGACCGGCCCGCTGCCCGGCGCGCCCGCGCGCATCGAGTCGCTGCCCATCGCCCTCGACGACCAGGAGTACGCGCCGGTGCCCGGCGTGTGGGAGCTCCGCGAGGCCGTCGCGGGCATGTACAACGACCTGTACCGCAAGGGGCTGCCCTCGAAGTACACGGCCGACAACGTCTCGATCTCGGGCGGCGGGCGCGTGTCGCTGCTGCGCGCGGCGGCGGCGCTGGGGCGCATCAACCTCGGGCACTTCCTCCCCGACTACACCGCCTACGAAGAGCTGCTCGACGTGTTCAGGCTCTTCTCGCCCATCCCGATCCTGCTCGAGGGCGACAAGGGCTACGCCTTTCCCCCGGAGGCGCTCGAGCGCGAGATCGTGGGGCGCGGGCTCGGCGCGATCCTGCTGAGCAACCCGTGCAACCCGACGGGCAAGGTCATCGGCGGCGACGACCTCGCGCGCTGGGTCGCCCTGGCGCGCGAGAACGACTGCGCCCTCCTCATGGACGAGTTCTACTCGCACTACATCTGGAACCGCCCGGGCGACCCGACCCCGATGGAGAGCGCCGCGCGCTACGTCGACGACGTCGACCGCGACCCCGTGGTCATCTTCGACGGCCTCACCAAGAACTGGCGCTACCCCGGCTGGCGCATCACCTGGACGGTCGCGCCCCGCGCCGTCATCGAGGCCGTGGCGAGCGCCGGCTCCTTCCTCGACGGCGGCGGCTCGAAGCCCATGCAGCGGGCGGCCTGCGCCATCGTCACGGCCGAGCACGCCCGCGCCGAGACCGCGGCCATCTCGCAGGTCTTCGGCCGCAAGCGGCGCCTGCTGCTCGACGGGCTGCGCGCGCTCGGCATCACCCTCGACCGCGAGCCCGAGGGCGGCTTCTACGTCTGGGGCTCGGTGGCCAACCTGCCCGCGCCGCTCAACACCGGCATGGGCTTCTTCCGCGCCGCGCTCGCCGAGAAGATCATCACCGTCCCCGGCGAGTTCTTCGACGTGAACCCGGGCAAGCGCCGCGTCGGGCGCTCGTCGCGCTTCCGCGACCACGTGCGCTTCTCCTTCGGCCCGGAGGAGTCGATCCTGCACACCGCCCTGCTGCGGCTCGAGCGCATCGTCGCCGACGCGCGCGGCTGAGCGCTACAGCCGCCAGGCGATGGAGCCCGCGGGCACCAGCGCCCAGGTGAGCGCGTCGACCGACTCGCCCGAGCGCCCGCCGACCGACCAGGCCATGCGCAGGTCGAGCTCGATGGCGGCCGAGAGCCGGCCGAAGCCGACGCGCAGCCCGAAGGCCATCGCGGCCTCGACCCGGTGCGCCGCGACGTCGAAGGGCAGCGGCTGCAGCGCGGCCGCCTGCACCGAGGCGTCGCTGTGCAGGTAGCCGGCGCGCAGCCCGAGCCAGACGTCGTAGATGTTGCGCCGCGTGTAGCCCGCGACGAGCGAGGCCTCGCCGCCGTACACGCTGGAGCGCTGCACCACGAAGTCGGGCATGAGCCCGTCGAGGGCGCCCGCGATGAAGGCGAAGCGGCCCGCGAGGCCGGCGCTCAGGGTGAAATCGCCGCTGCGCACGAACTCGCGGCGCGCCCCGATGCGCACGGTGCGGCCGATGAGCGCGAGGCTCCCCTCGGCCTGGTGCCCGAGGCCCGCGCGGGCGTTGAAATACGGGACCACGCCGGGCGGCGTCATCGCGTAGGCGACGGCCGAGCGCACGATCTGCTCGTTGGTGGCGCCGCGCTGGCGCGCCTCGTCGAGGGTGGCGGTGCCGACGGGCGCGACGAGGGCCGAGCCGAGGTCGAGCTCGACCTTCTCGGGCGCGAGCACGCGGGCGGGGGCGAGGATGGGCGAGGCGGTCGCGCAGCCCGCGGCGAGCCCGAAGGCCGCCAGGGCCGCGCGCGGGCGGGAGGTCACTTGCGGAAGCGCGAGGGGTAGTTGTTCGCGGTCGAGCGGCTCTTCAGCGTCGCGTCGTCGGGGTGCAGCTTGATCGCGCGGTCGATGAGGAGGTTCTCGTTCTCGGGGTGCTTCGGGTCGGGGAGGCAGCACTCGACGGGGCAGACGGCCTGGCAGGCCTCGTGGTCGTAGAAGCCCACGCACTCGGTGCAAAGCTCGGGGTCGATGACGTAGATCTCGTCGCCCTCGCTGATCGCGTCGTTGGGGCACTCGGGCTCGCAGGCGCCGCAGTTGATGCAGTCCGTCGTGATGTACGTGGCCATCGGTTCTCCGCCGCGCCGGGTCATCCGAGCGCGGGCGCTGGTTTTCTAGTCAAGCGCGCGCGGCCAGTCAACCAGCGCCCGCGCCTGCGTGCTAGTCGTCGGCCGTGCCCGCGCGCGCCCTGCTCGTCGCCTCGCTGCTACAGGCCGCGCTGGTCTACGTGCCGCTGCCCACCTGGGCCGCGTGGATGGTCCACTTCGCCTCGCTCGAGGCCTGCCTGCTGGGCTGCGCGACGGGCCTCGCCGCCTTCGCGCTCGCCCGCGGTCGACCGCTCGTGCGCGCCCTCGCCGTGGTGGGCGTCATCGCGGGCGCCCTCCCCGCGCTCGCCGTCGCGCCGGTCTACCGCCGCGAGCGGCAGCCCTTCTCGGCCGTGGCGTGGCTCACCGGTCGCACCGGCCCGACGGTCACCGTGCGCCGCGACCTCGCGCTCGGCGCGGGCCAGCTCGCCGACCTCTACCCCGCGCCCGGGCGGGGCCCCCACCCCTTCGTGCTGGTGGTGCACGGCGGCAGCTGGCGCTCCGGGGACAAGGGCGACGCGGCGCAGGTCTCCCACGCGCTCGCGCTGGCGGGCATCTCGGTGCTCGACGTGAGCTACCGGCTCGCGCCGGCGGGGCGCTTTCCCGCGGCGGTGGCCGACGTGAAGTGCCTGCTCGGGCGGGCGCGCGAGCGGGCCGCCGAGCTCGGGCTCGACCCGGCGCGGGCGGCCATTCTCGGGCGCTCGGCGGGCGGCGAGATCGCCCTGGTGGCGGCGTACTCCGACGACCGCATCGCGCCCTCGTGCGCGGTCGCGACGGCGCCGGTGCAGGCCGCGGTGTCGGTCTACGGTCCGAGCGACATGGCCTGGGCGCACGCGCACCCCTTCGTGCCCGACGTGGTGCGCGGGGTCGAGGCGGTGGAGGTCTACCTGGGCGGCACGCCGCGCACCGCGCCCGAGGCGTACCGCCTGGCGACGCCGCAGACGTGGATCACCGACGCGACGCCGCCGACGCTGCTGGTGCACGGCACGGGCGAGCGCTGCGTGCGGGCGGAGAACGCGACGATGCTGGCGGCGGCGCTGCGGGCGCGGGGGCGCTCGGTGCGCACGCTGCTGGTGCCGATGGCCGACCACGGCTTCGACGTGCGCCGCGGGGGCCTCGGCGAGCAGCTCGCGCGCGGGGTGATCGTGGAGTTTCTGCGCGAGCGGCTGGGCGTGGACACGCCGCGCACGCCGGCGCGTTGACACGTCGATTGGCCGGGTGCTTCAGTCGATGAGGCCATGAGCGTCGCGCAGGTCATGCAGCCCGAACCGACCTCCGACCCGGGCGATCAGCGCATCGTGCTGCACGGCGTGAGCTGGGCGCAGCTCGTCGCCTTCCTGGAGATGCGCGGCGAGTCGTCGGGCGTGCGCATCACCTACCTCGAAGGGGAGCTCGAGCTGATGAGCCCGTCCTGGAACCACGAGGGCATCAAGAAGTGCCTCGCGCGCCTCTTCGAGGCCTGGGCCGACGCCCACGACCTCGCCCTCAACGGCTTCGGCTCGTGGACCCTCAAGAAGCGGGCGCGGGCGCGCGCGGTCGAGCCCGACGAGTGCTACTCGCTCGGGCCGCGCAAGGCCGTCCCCGACGTCGCCATCGAGGTGACGTGGACCCACGGCAGCGTCGACAAGCTGGAGGTCTACCGCGGCCTGCGCGTGCCCGAGATCTGGATGTGGGAGGAGGGCCGCGTCGACGTCTACGCCCTGCGCAAGAAGGGCTACGAGCGCATCGCGCGCAGCGAGCTGGTGCCGGCGCTCGACCTCGCCGAGCTGGCGTCGTTCATCGACGGCGAAGACCAGTCGGGCGCCGTGCGGCGGTACCGCGCGGCGCTGCTCGCGAAGGGTTGAGCGCGCGAGTGCCTCAGTCCGCCGTGACCCGCAGCGACACGCGCTTCTTCGGCTTCGCCTTCACCGGGATCAACTCGCCCTCCTCCATCACGACCTCGCCGACGAGGTCGTAGTCGGCGCTCTGCGAGATGTCCGCCATGACCATCGAGCCGGGCGACACCTCGGCGCCCGACAGGTACACCACGCCGTCGATGTCCGGCGCCTGCCCCGCGTGCCGGCCCTGGAGCACGTACTCGTGCTCCTCGCTCGCGCCGTCGACGAGCACCTCGACGCGCGTGCCGATGAGCGCGCGGTTGCGCTTGCGCGCGATGGGCCGCTGCACCGCCATGAGCTTGCGGTGCCGCGCGGCGCTGTCCTTGGGCTTCACCTTGGCGTCCTGCGTCTCGCTCGCGGTGCTCTCCTCGTCCGAGTACCGGAACACCCCCACCCGATCGAACTCCGCCCACTTCACGAAGTCGACGAGCTCGGTGAAGTCCGCCTCCGACTCGCCCGGGTGCCCCACGATGAAGGCCGTGCGGAAGGTCACCCCGGGGATCTTCGTGCGCACCGTCTCGACCACGCGCCGCAGCCGGTCGCCGCCGTGGCCGCGCCGCATGCGCATGAGCATCGCGTCGCTCGCGTGCTGCAGGGGCATGTCGACGTACTTGACCACCTTCGGGTGCGACGCGATCAGCTCGACGAGCTCGTCGGTCAGCGTCTCGGGGTAGAGGTAGTGCAGGCGGATCCAGCGCAGCCCCTCGACCTCGCCGAGGCGGCGCACGAGGCCCGCGAGGTTGGGCCGCTCGGCGCGGTCGCGGCCGTAGGCGATGGTGTCCTGCGAGACGAGGTTGAGCTCGAGCACGCCCTGCGACGCGAGCCGCGCGGCCTCCTCGACGACGTCGTCGATGCCCCGCGAGCGCTGCTTGCCGCGAATCAGCGGGATCGCGCAGAACGAGCAGGTGCGGTTGCAGCCCTCGGCGATCTTCAGATAGGCGCTGTGCCGGCCCTGCGAGAGCACCCGCGGGTCGCTCGCCCGGCCGATGTAGTTGGCCGGGTTGCCCACCAACATCCGCTCGGCCCCGCCCGCGAGCACGTCGCCGAGCTTGAGCATGTCGCTCGACCCGAGGAAGTGGTCGACCTCGGGCATCTCCTTGGCGAGCTCTTCGGGGTAGCGCTGCGAGAGGCAGCCCGCGACCACGAGCTTCTCGCAGCGCCCCTCCTCCTTCATGCGCCCCATCGCCAGGATGGTGTCGACGCTCTCCTCCTTGGCCGGACCGATGAACCCGCAGGTGTTGACGACGATGTACTCGGCGTCTTCGGGCGAGGCCGCGAGGTCGCAGCCCGCCTGGTTGGCGACGCCGAGCATGACCTCGGTGTCGACGCGGTTCTTGGGACAGCCCAGGGAGATGAAATGGATGCGCTTGCGCTCGGTGGCCATCGGAGTGGGGCACTCTCTACGCGCAGCGACCGGGGCGCGGCAAGTCGGGGCCCCCGCCAGGGGACCCGAAGGTCAACCCCGGCGGGCGCGCAGCTTCGCCACGGCGGCCTCGTCGAGCGTGTCGGCGGCGGCGCGCTCCAGCGCGGCCCGCAGCGGCGCGTGCGCGCAGGCCTCGGCGACCACCCTGATGCGCGTGACCTCCGCGGCCGGGTCGAGCGCGCGCAGGGCGACGGCGGCGCCCACGCGCAGCTCCTCCTCGGCCGTCGGGTCGGCCAGCAGCGCGGCGA
>JAQBQI010000188.1 GCA_028287085.1 Myxococcaceae bacterium | reverse complement strand
GCAGCGGCGCGGCGTGCGCTTCGACGCCAGCGCCGCGCTGGAGGGCGTCGGCGCCGACGTGAGCGCGCTCGCCTCCGCCAACGCTGCCGTGCGCAAGGAGAAGCGCGAGGAGCAGGCCGCCCGCTCGCGCCGCGACGAGGCGTGGACGGAGTTCAGCCGCGAGCGGGTGTCCGCGGCGCGCGCGCTCGACGCGCAACTGCGCGCGGTGGGCCTCGACGACCTCGCCGATCGCCTGCTGCCGACGACCGGGCTGACCGACGCGCCCGTCGCCGCGCCCGAGCCGGCGCCGACGGGCTGAGCAGCTGGCCAACGCCTACGCTCGCAGTCCCCGGCCTCGCCCGGAGGGGAGCGACCGCCCAGGCCCGCAATCACCGGCCTCGCCCGGAGGGGAGCGACCGCCCACGCCCGCGGTCACCGGCCTCGCCCGAAGGGGAGCGACCACCCAGGCCCGCGGTCACCGGCCTCGCCCGAAGGGGAGCGACCGCCCACGGTCCAACGAAGTTCGAAGCAACGCCGCCCTCCGGGCGAGGCCGGTGACCGCGGGCCTGGGTGGGTGCTCCCCTCCGGGCGAGGCCGGTGACCGCGGGCGTGGGCGGTCGCTCCCCTCCGGGCGAGGCCGTCACTCGCAGGCGTGGGCGGGAGCTCGTCGGAGGCGCCGTTCCCCATCATGCGGCGCGCGTTCCGCTGCCGATGAACGTCGCGTCCGCGCTTGCGCCGTGCGCCGTCGGTGGGGTGCTATTCCCGCCGTGAAGTCCCCCCGCTCGCTCGCCGGCTCCGTGGTCCTGGTCGCGCTCGCCGGCTGCTCGGCCGAGGAGTCCACCCAGACGCCCTGCGGCGCGGGCGTGATCTGCGCGGGCGACCCCGACACCGGCGTGCGCCGCGACGCCACCGCCGACCGCGGCGCGGCCGATCGTCCGTCGTCGAACGACCTCGGCGTGGTGCGCGACGCCATCGCCATCCGCGAGGTCACCCGCATCGTCGTCGACCCGCCCACCGCCACGCTCACCGTGCGCGACGGCGCCCCCGCCACGCAGGCCTTCACCGTCGTCGGAACCTTCAACGACGGCACCACCCGCCCCCTCGCCAACGGCACCTGGTCGATGCCCGCCTCGCTCGTCGCGACGGCCGACGTCAACACCGGCACCGTCACCGCCGGCGGGCGCGCGGGCGGCGTCGCCGAGCTCACCGTGCGCGTCCCCGGACCGGGCGGCGTCGAGCTCACCGCCACCGCCGCCGTCACCGTGCGCGTCGAGCGCGCCGTGCTCGTCAACCGCCTCGTCCCCGACGTCATCGCGCAGTTCGCCGCCGCCCCCACCGACGACGCCGCCCGCCGCGTGACGGTGCGCTACCCGCTCGACCGCGCGATGATCCCGACCAACCTCCCGGCGCCCGACGTGCAGTGGGAGGGCGGCGCCGCGGGCGACTTCTACCGCGTGCGCATCGCCAAGCCCCACGCCCAGGTCGACGGCTACCTCCAGCACGCGGGCGCCGGCTTCGGCTACCACTGGCCCGTCGACCCCGAGGCCTGGCGCGCGCTGCTCGAGAGCGACCCCGCCGACCCGCTGACCCTCACCGTCGACCGCTGGGACGCCGCCATGCGCCAGCGCATCGCCGGCGAGCCCGTCACCCTGCGCGTCGCCCGCGCCGTCCTCTCCGGCACCATCTACTACTGGGACCTCTCCGACGGCCGCCTGATGCGCCTCAACGCCATCACGGGCGAGCGCTCGCTCACCGTCGCCAACCCCCCGCCGCAGCCCAGCGGCAAGGGCGCCGGCTCGCGCTGCATCGCCTGCCACACCGTCTCCCGCGACGGGCGCTACCTCAGCGCCGAGCTCTGGGGCGGCGACCAGCCGGGGGTCGCCATCGACCTCACCTCGTCCGAGCTCGCGCGCGACCCGACGCCCACCGTGTTCGGCCCGCGCGACGACCTGCGCTACCTCTTCTCGACCTTCTCGCCCGACTCGAACTACCTCGTCGTCAACCGCGGCAACACGATGCGCCTGCTCGACCGGGCGACCGGCGCGGTGATCCCCGACAGCGGCCTGCCCGCCGACCACATCGCGCACCCCGACTGGTCGCCCGACGGCATGAGCGTCGCGATGGTCGCCAACACCAACGGCACCTGGGCCGTCGACTTCAACCGCGGCGACATCGCCGTCGTGCCGCGCACCGGCACCACCACCTTCGGCCCGCCCCGCATCGTGCACCGCGGAACCACCGAGGCCGACCCCGCCGCCGGCTCGCTCGTCGTCGACGCGCACCCGACCTTCTCGCCCGACAACGCGTGGATCGCCTTCCAGCACGGCACCAACTCCCGCGGCGGCAACGAGTCGACGCACTACCCCGGCCGCCTCGAGCTCGTCGGCGCCGCCGCCACGCCCGACGCGCCCTCGCTCGTGCTCGCCAACGCCAACGGCTCGGGCGAGCCCGACTCGTACTGGCCCAACTTCTCGCCCTTCGACCAGGGCGGGCACTTCTGGGTCGCGTTCTACTCGCGCCGCGACTACGGCAACGCCCAGGCCGGCACCCGCGGAACCCGCCGCCGGCAGATCTGGGTCGCCGCCATCTCCAACCGACCCGCCGCGGGCGCCGATCCGTCGGAGGTTCCGTACTGGCTGCCCGGGCAGGCCACCGGGCAGGAGAACATGTCGGCCTACTGGGCCCCCGTCGCCTGCCGCATGAACGCCGAGCGGTGCAGCGTCTCCAGCGAGTGCTGCTCGGGCCTCTGCGACCGCGGAACCGACGGCATGTTCGTCTGCACCCCGCCGCCGCCCGCCATGTGCCGCCGCGAAGGCACCACCTGCTCGACCACCACCGACTGCTGCGACGGCCTCATGTGCTTCAACCGCGTCTGCGGCCGCAACCCGGGCTGACCTCCTCCCCGCGTCAACCCTCGCTCCGCCCTGCAACAAAGCCGATGGCACGCTTGACAACGCAGCGCGTTACCCTAGAGGTGACGCGTCGAGTCAACGACCGTCGGAGAGCACCGTCATGAACACGCAAACGCAGGACACGGCCCGCACGAACCGCATCGAGGCCGCGCGGCTGGCCGCGCTGGGCGCCCTCTCCCGCGCGAAGGAGACGCTGCAGGTCGCCGCGACGACCGTGCCGGTGTGGGCCCGCGGCGTCGAGCAGAAGGCCGGCGAGCAGGCCGACGCGCTGCTCGAGCGCGTGGGCCTCGTGCGCATCGCGAAGGTCGCGGCGCAGCGCCCGGCCGCGGCCGAGCCCGCGGCGTCCGAGCCCGCGGCGGAGGCGAAGGTCGAGGCCGTCGCGACGAGCGCCGAGGCCGTCGAGGCGAGCGACGAAGCCGTCGAGGCGAGCACCGCAGCCACCGACGTGCCGGCCGCCGAGGCGACGCCCGCCACGGCAGAGCCCGCGGGCGACCGCTCGGCCCGCCGCCGCCGTCGCTGAGCGCCGCGCGCCCTGACGGCGGGCACGCGCGACGGTGAAGCCGCGCCGGCCGAGCGAGCGCCGTTGTTGCCTCCCGGACGCGGGGTGGTGTTCGATCCCCCGCGTCGGCGGAATGAACCTGAAATCACAGGTCCGCCCCACGGGAGAAGCCTCGAATGCAAGCACGCGCCTGTCTCGTCTTCTGCGCCGCCCTCGCCGCCCTCGCGGGCTGTGACGGCCGCGCGTTGTTGGGTCCACCGACGGTGTCGGGCGACGCCGCGACCGACCTCGGAACCGCCGACGCCGGGTCCGACGCCGCGACCGACGTCGCCGACGCCGGCACCGACCTCGGCACCGACCTCGGAGCGGTCGACACCGGCGCCGACGCGGGCGTCACCTGCGCCGCCGACGAGACCCGCTGCGGCGGGCAGTGCGTCGACCCGCGCAGCGACCCGCGCCACTGCGGCGCCTGCGGGGCGGCGTGCTCCGCGGGCCAGGTGTGCAACGCCGGAACGTGCGCCGCGAGCT
>JAQBQI010000172.1 GCA_028287085.1 Myxococcaceae bacterium | reverse complement strand
GGGGTTCCGCGCGATGGCGCGTCACCCCAGCGAAGGCACCGGCTGGCACCTCCTTCTCCACCGCGGGGATGAGGTCAACCAGCAGCGGTACGGGAGAGGGGGATGGGGGGTGAGGGTCCGCGTCTCGCGGGATGCAGCATCGCGCAAGCGCTCACGCCACCCGGTGCACCTCGGTGCGAAACGCCGCCCCGTCGTCGGCCCCCCCGTGGGTCTCCTCGATGAGGCTCTGGTGCAGCAGCTGCGTCGACAGCACGCCCACCACCGCCATGTTGTCGGCGTTGCTGAAGCCCGCGTCGCCGCCCTTCGCCGCCACCCGCCGCGCCTTCGCCAGCAGCGCCGTCACGGCCGCTGCGTCGAAGACCCCCACCGCCCGGATGGCCCGCTCGTCGGTGAGCGCGCGCACCCACTCCGGCGCGTCGGGCCCCGTGAAGCACGCCGCGTCGGGCGCCCGGTAGGGCTGCTTCGGGCGCTCCAGGATCTCCCGCGGGAGCACCTTCGCCGCGGCCCGCTTCAGCACGTGCTTCTCGTCGAGCCCGCGCAGCTTGAAGCGCGCCGGCATCGCGTTGGCGAAGGCCATGACCTCCTTGTCGAGAAAGGGAAAGCGCCCCTCGACCGAGTTGGCCATCAGCATCCGGTCGCCCTGCGACGCCAGGATGTACGGGTTCAACAGCGTCACGACCTCGAGGTACTGCGCCTGCGCGAGCGGGTCCCACCGGGGGAAGTCGGCGGGCAGCGAGGCCACCAGCGCGGGGATCGCCGCGGGCCGCGCGTCGGCCGCCATGCGCCCGCGCATCTCCGCCGAGAAGAGGCGCTGCAACGCCGACGCGCTCGACCAGCGCGGCCCGTGCGAGAAGGTCGGATCGTCGGGCTTGTCGAGGCCGCGCGCCCAGAACTGGAGGGCGAGTCCGCGCGCCGCCGCGGGCGAGCGGGCGAGCCACGGGTAGAGCCGGTCGAAGAGCCGCGGGCGCAGCTTCGAGCCGGGCTGCCGCGACCAGAAGCGCCGCACCTTCGCCTCGCGGAAGAGGTCGTAGCCGCCGAGCATCTCGTCGGAGCCCTCACCCGTGAGCACCACCTTCAGGCCCTGGTCGCGCACCAGCTTCGAGAGCAGGAAGAGCGGCGCCGGTCCCGTGCGCAGCAGCGGCCGCTCGGCGTGCGCCACCACCTCGGGAAACACCCGCGCGATGTCCGAGCGCGACGCGACCACCTCGGCGTGGTCGCTGTGCAGCCGCTCGACCATGAGCCGCTGGTAGGAGGTCTCGTCGTACTCGGGGTCCTCGAAGCGCAGCGAGAAGGTGTGGAAGCGCCCGCGCACGGCGTCGCGCGCGAGGTACGCGACGTAGCTCGAATCGATGCCCCCGGAGAGGTACGCGCCCACCGGGACGTCGGCCCGCAGCATGCGCAGCTCGGAGGCGTTGTGGAGGCGCTCGCGCAGCCCGTCGGTGGCCTCGTCGAGGGTGAGCGTCTCGGGGTCGCGCGCCCCGTCGCCCTGCACCCGCGGGTACGAGGGGTGCCAGTAGGTCTCGTCGCGCGATGATCCGTCGCGGGCGTAGCGGCGCACCACGCCGGGGGGCAGCTCGGTGACCCCCGCGAAGACCGTGGTGGGGGCGCGCGATCCCCAGAAGGTGAAGGTCTCTTCGACGCCGCGCACGTCGAGCGCGCGGGAGACCTCCGGGTCGGCGAAGAGGGCCTTCACCTCGCTGGCGAAGCGCACCCGCCCGCCGCCCTCGTGCACGAAGAGCGGGCGCACGCCCACGCGGTCGCGGCAGAGCACGAGCTCTTCGGTGGTGGTGTCCCAGAGGGCGATGGCCCACTGGCCGTTGAAGCGCGCGAAGGCGCCGACGCCCCACTCCTCCCAGGCGTGGACGATCACCTCGGTGTCGGAGTGCGTGCGGAAGCGGTGGCCGGCGGCTTCGAGCTCGGCGCGCAGCTCGATGAAGTTGAAGACCTCGCCGTTGAAGACCAGCCAGCGCGTGTCGTCCTCGTTGGCGAGGGGCTGCTGGCCGCTCGCGAGGTCGACGATGGAGAGCCGCGCGTGCCCGAGCGCCGCCCGCCCGTCGCGGTAGAGCCCGAACTCGTCGGGGCCGCGGTGGCGGATCGCGCGCACCATCGCGCGCACGAGCTCGCGCGGCGGGGGAGGGAGCGCGGCGGAGAGGTTCACGATCCCGGCGATGCCACACATGGTCTGGGTGATGGTCCCTTCGGATCAGCGGGCGGAGGCGTCGTGGAGCGCGCCGACCCAGCCCTCGTGCATGCGGTGTTGGGTGAAGCGCTCGAGCACGCGGCGGCGGCCGGCCTCGCCCAGGCGGGCGCGCCGCTCGGGGTCGCGGAGCAGCGCGACCATGGCCGCGCCCATCGCCTCGTGGTCGCCCCGCGGCACGAGCTCGCCGGTGACGCCGCCCGCGACGATCTCGGGGTTGCCGCCGACCTCGGTGACCAGCGCCGCGCGCTCGGAGAGCATCGCCTCGAGGAGCGTGACGCTGGTGCCCTCGGAGAGCGAGGCCATCGCGAAGAGGTCGCTCGCGGCGTAGATGGCGGGGATGTCGCGGCGCACCCCGGCGAAGACCACGGCGTCGGCGACGCCGAGCTCGGCGGCGAGCGCGCGCAGGGGCGCTTCGTCGCCGCCGCCGACGAGCAGCAG
>JAQBQI010000250.1 GCA_028287085.1 Myxococcaceae bacterium | reverse complement strand
GACAGCCCGACCACGACCACGTCGTAGGAGCTGCGCGGCGTCGTCACGGCTGCCGGTAGACGCGCCGGCCCTCGCGGCGCAGGCGGCCCGCCGCGAGGTCGGCCACGGCCGCGGGGAGCAGCCGGTGCTCCTCGACCAGCACGCGCGCTTGCAGGCTCTCCTCGGTGTCCTCGTCGAGCACGGGCACCGCGGCCTGCGCGATGATCGCCCCGGTGTCGAGGCCGGCGTCGACGAAGTGCACGGTGCAGCCGGTGACCTTTACGCCGTGCTGTAAAGCCTGCGACTGGGCCCGCACGCCCGGGAAGGCCGGCAGCAGCGAGGGGTGGATGTTGACCACGCGGTCTTCGAGGCCCGCGAGGAAGGTCGCGGTGAGCACGCGCATGAAGCCCGCGAGCACCACCAGGTGGGCGCCGAAGGCCTCGACCTCGCGGCGCAGCGCGGCGTCGAAGCTCGAGCGGTCGGCGTGCTCGCGGTGGTCGACCACCCGCGCGGGGACGCCCGCGGCGGCGGCCCGCTCGAGGGCGCGCACGCCGGGGCGGTTGGAGATCACGCCGACGACGGTCGCCGGAGAGAGGGCGCCGGTGGCTTCGGCGTCGAGCAGCGACTGGAGGTTGGTGCCGCCGCCGGAGACGAGCACCACGACGCGCGTCGGGGCCATCAGCCGACGAACACGACGCGGTCGTCGTCGACGGCGTCGGAGGCGACGACCTCGCCCACGATGTCGGCGCTCTGGCCCATGTCGCGGAAGGCCGCGAGCACCGAGTCGGCGCCCTGCGCCGCGGCCACCACCACGAGCCCGAGCCCGAGGTTGAAGGTGCGGCGCATCTCGGCCTCCTCGACGTCGCCGGCCTTCTGGATGAGGTTGAAGATCTCGGGGCGCGGCCACCGCCGGGCGTCGAGGGTGACCCCGACGCCGTTGGGCAGCACCCGCGGGACGTTGCCCGGCAGGCCGGCGCCCGTGATGTGCGCGACGGCGCGCACCTGGCCGGTGACGACCGCGCGCTGCACCGCCTTCGAGTAGATCTTCGTGGGCTCCAGGAGCTCCTCGCCGAGCGTGCGGCCGAGGGCGTCGAAGTGCTGTTCGAGGCCGTACTTCGCGACCTCGAGCAGCGCCCGGCGCGCGAGCGAGTAGCCGTTGGAGTGCAGCCCCGAGGAGTGCACCCCGATGAGCACGTCGCCGACGCGCACGTTCGCGGGCTCGAGCATCTTGTGCTTGTCGACCACGCCCACGCAGAAGCCGGCGAGGTCGTACTCGTTGCGCGGGTACATCCCCGGGAGCTCGGCGGTCTCGCCCCCGAGCAGCGCGCAGCCCGCGCGGCGGCAGCCCTCGGCCACGCCCGCGATCACGCCCTGCGCGATGCCCGCGTCGAGCACCCCGGTCGCGAAGTAGTCGAGGAAGAACAGGCAGTCGGCGCCCACCGTCGCGACGTCGTTGGCGCACATGGCCACGAGGTCGATGCCGACGGTGTCGTGCCGGTCGAGCGCGAAGGCGATCTTCAGCTTGGTGCCGACCCCGTCGGTGCCGCTCACCAGGATCGGCTCGCGCAGCCCCATGGGCAGTCGGCACAGGCCCGCGAAGCCGCCGAGGTCGCCCATCACCTCGGGGCGCCGCGTCGAGGCCACCAGCGGCTTGATCTTCTCCACCACGGCGTCGCCGAGGGCGGCGTCGACCCCGGCGTCGCGATACGTCAGTCGTGCCATCTCCCGGCAACACCTACGGGATCGACCGTCGCAGCGTCAATGGCGAGCGGAGCCCCCCGCCGCTGGCCCGGACCGCTCCAGTATTGTAGAAAGCGCCTCCATCATGGTGACGGCGCCTGGCGCGTCGCGGGCACCCGCAAGCATTGGAGTCCTCATGGCGAAGACGTTTCAGGAGATCATGGCCGAGACCCGCCGGGCGATCCGCGAGGTCTCGCTCGAGGAGCTGAAGGCGCGGCTGGAGTCGCGGGCCGAGTTCACGCTCGTCGACGTGCGCGAGGGCGACGAGTACCGGGCGGGCTACATCCCCGGGGCGCTGCACATCCCGCGCGGTCACCTCGAGAGCAAGGCCGAGTCGCTGCTGCCGCAGAAGGACGCCCCGCTGGTGCTCTACTGCGCGGGCGGCACGCGCTCGGCCCTCGCGGCGAAGACGCTGCAGGAGATGGGGTACACCCGCGTCGAGAGCGCCAACCCCGGCTTCGCCCAATGGAAGGACCGTCGGTATCCGATGGAGGTCCCGCGGGCGCTGACGGCCGACCAGCGGGAGCGGTACTCGCGCCACCTGCTGCTGCCCGAGGTGGGCGAGAAGGGGCAGGCGAAGCTGCTCGACGCGAGGGTGCTCTGCCTCGGCGCGGGCGGCCTCGGCGCGCCGTCGGCGCTCTACCTCGCGGCGGCGGGCGTCGGCACCATCGGGCTCGTCGACGCCGACGTGGTCGACGCGTCCAACCTGCAGCGCCAGGTGATCCACAGCATGTCGACCGTCGGGATGCCCAAGGTCGACTCGGCGGAGAAGACCCTCAAGGGGCTCAACCCCGAGCTGAACGTGGTGAAGTTCCAGGAGCGGCTGACGAGCGAGAACGTCGACCGGATCTTCGAGGGCTTCGACGTCATCGTCGACGGCTGCGACAACTTCCCGACGCGCTACCTCGTGAACGACGCCTCGGTGATGAAGCGCAAGCCCGTGGTGCACGGGAGCATCTTCCGCTTCGAGGGCCAGGTGACGACCTTCGTCCCCTACGAGGGGCCGTGTTACCGGTGCCTGTATCCCGAGCCGCCGCCCGCGCACCTCGCGCCCTCGTGCCAGGAGGCCGGCGTGCTCGGCGTGCTCCCCGGCATCATCGGGGTCATCCAGGCCACCGAGGCGATCAAGCTGATCCTGAAGATCGGCAAGCCGCTCGTCGGGCGGCTGCTGACCTACGACTCGCTGGGGATGAAGTTCCGTGAGTTGAAGCTGCGGCGCGACGACGAGTGCCCGATGTGCGGGAAGAACCCGACGATCCACGAGTACATCGACTACGAGAACTTCTGCGCGCTCCCCGGGCACGCGTGATGGCCGGCGCCGCCAACGACTACGAGTTCGTCACCCGGTGGGAGGTCGAGGCCACCCCCGACGAGGTCTTCGACATCCTCGAAGACGTCACCGCGCTGCCGCGCTGGTGGCCGTCGGTCTACCTCGAAGTCACCGAGATCGAGCGCGGCGCCGCCGACGGCGTGGGGCGGGTGGTCAGCTTCTTCACCAAGGGCTGGCTCCCGTACACGCTGCGGTGGAGCGCGCGCCTGCTCTCGTCGCAGCGCCCCGCGACGATCGAGCTCGAGGCCTTCGGCGACCTCGAGGGCCGCGGACTCTGGACCCTCGAGCAGAGCGGCTCGCTCACGGTGGTGACCTACCGCTGGACGGTGCGCGCCGAGAAGGCGCTGCTCAACACGATGTCCTTCGCGCTGAAGCCCGTCTTCGCGGCCAACCACGAGTGGGCGATGGCGCGCGGCCTCGCGTCGCTGAAGCTCGAACTCCTGCGCCGCCGCGCCGAGACCGCCGAGCAGCGCGCGCGCGTCGCCGACCCGCCGGCCCCGACGCCGCGCTCCACCACGCCGCTGCTCATCGGGGCGGTCGGGCTGCTCTCGGCCCTCGTCGGCGCGGCCTCGCTGTGGCGCCGAAGGCCCCGCGAATTCTGATCGCCCTGCGATATCGTCCGCGCCCATGAAGCGCGCGCTGCTCCTCCTCGCTTCCGCCCTGCCGCTCGCCTGCGACGACGACGCCCCCGCGGTCGGCGTCGACGCCCGCGCCCCCGCCGACGCCGCCTCCGACGTTACCAGCCCGGGTATTCCGTGGTCGCTCCGCGCGGCGGGGGAGGGCTTCGCGGTGACGGTGTCGGGGTCGCCCGCGCGGCTGCGCCTCGAGCGCGCCGGCGCCCCGCTGCTGGAGAGCCCGGCGGGGATGCCCCTGCTCGTGATCGGCGTGCGCGACGGCGGGGTGAGCCCGACGCGCTTCTCCGACCCGCGGGTGCCCGATCCGCCGGGGGTGACGTGGGTGGTTCCGACGACGGTGCGCGCGGTCGACGAGGCGGCGGGCACGGTCACGCTGACGCACCCCGCGACCGGCGACGTGGTGCTGCGCATGGTGCGCACCAACGCGGACACCGTCTCGCTGGTGGTCGAGGCGCAGGGGCCCGACGCGGCGATGGTGCGCTTCGACGCGCCCACCGACGGGGGCGGCTATCACGGGCTGGGCGAGCAGTTCGCGGGCGCCGACGCGCGCGGCCGCATGGTGCCGATGCAGTTTCACGTCAGCGGGATCGGCGTGACGGCGTCGAGCACCAACGAGGCGCACGTGCCGGTGCCCTTCATGGTGTCGACCCGCGGCTACGGCGTGTTCGTCGAGACCCACGAGGCGGGCGCCTTCGACGTCGGCGCGAGCGAGCCCACCCGCTGGACCGCGCGCTTCGAGGGCAGCCACGCGACGCTGCACCTCTTCGCGCAGGCGACGCCCCGCGCGGTGATCGCCGCGTACACCCGGCTCACCGGGCTGCCGCGGCTGCCGCCCGCGTGGTCCTTCGGTCACCAGCAGTGGCGCAACGCGTGGGACGACGACGCCCAGGTGCTCGCCGACGCGCGGCGCCTCCGCGCGGAGGGCATCCCGACGTCCACCATGTGGATCGACAACCCCTGGCAGACCTCCTACTCGGACCACACCATCGACCGGGCGCGCTTCCACGACCCGGACGCGATGATGGCGACGCTTCGCTCGCTCGGGTACCGCGTGATCTTCTGGAGCGTGCCCTTCCTCGACGCGGTGGCCGACGGCGCGACCCCGCAGAACCCCGCCGAGCGGCTCTGGCTACAGGCGCGCGACCGGCAGCTCTTGCTGCGGGCGTCGAGCGGGCGGCCGTACATCACCGTCACCCGCTACGGCGGACCGAGCGGCATGCCCAACGCCAACGGCTCGCCGATGGACTGGACCAACCCCGAGGCGACGGCCTTCTGGGTCGACCAGCTGCGACCGATCATCGAGGCCGGGGCGAGGGGGTTCAAACTCGACTACGCCGAGGATGTCGTCAGCGACATCGCGGGCATCCGGCCGGGCTTCCGCTTCTTCAATGGAGACACCGAGCGGCGGGGCCACTGGTTCTATCCGCAGGGCTATCACGCCGCCTATCGCGCGGCCCTCGACCGGTGGGCCGGCGGCGACGGCTTCCTGCTCGGCCGGGCCTCCTCGTGGGGCGGACAGCGCATCTCCGACCTCATCTGGCCGGGCGACCTCGATAACGACTTCTCCAATCAAGAGGGCGGGCGCGTCGGCGGGCTGCGCGCCGCCATCCACGGCATGGTCTCGCTGTCCGAGAGCGGCTTCCCCTCCTTCGCCTCCGACACCGGCGGCTATCGCGGGGGAATGCCCGACCGCGAGGTGCTCCTGCGCTGGGCCGAGCACACGGCGCTCAGCCCCTTCATGCAACTCGGGGGAGGGGGCGAATCGCACAATCCGTGGGCCTACGACGCCGATGCCGTGACCGTCTATCGCGGACTCGCGCGGCTCCACGACGACCTCACTCCCTACTATATCGAACACGCGACTCGCGCCGCGATGGTGGGCACTCCGCCGGTGGTGTCGGCGGCGGTCGCGTTCCCGGACGACCCGGGCTCGGCGCGCGACCCCGAGGCCTACCTGCTCGGCGACGACCTCTTCGTGGCGCCGGTCGTCACGGCGGGCGCGACGTCGCGCATGGTGCATATCCCGCCCGGCAACTGGGTTCATTGGTGGACGGGGACTGCGTATGCGGGCCCGGCGGACGTGACGGTCGCGGCGCCCATCGGGCAACCCGTGCTGCTCGCGCGGGAGGGCGCGGCCATCGCGATGAACCCGCAGGAGGTGCAGTCGCTCGTGCCGACCGACGGCGACCAGGTCGTCGACCTCGGCGACCGGGCCTCGATCCGACGGCTGACCGCCTTCCCCGGGCCGACCGCGACCACGCGCAGCTGGCCCGGTGGGAACTCGGCGCGGGTCGAGCGCATCGCCACCGGCTGGACGCTGCGGTGGACCGCCGAGGCGCCGGTGTCGGTGCTGCGCAGCGCGCTGGTCGTGGGTCCGCAGGCCGCGATGGTCACGGGCGTGTCGAGCGGGGCCGCGGCCTTCGCCCGCAGCGCCGACGCCCGCGAGGGCCGGTGCACCCGCTGCTGGGACGCCGACGCCGTGCGCGGGGTCGTGTGGGTCGTGCAGGAGGGCGCCGGCGAGGCGACCGTCGCCCGGGGCGGGGCCTGACCGATGCGCGCGGTCACCTTCGACTTCGGCCAGACCCTCGCGGAGATGGACACGACGATGCTGGCCGGGCGCCTCGCCGAGCGCGGGGTGACGGTGCCGGTCGCGGCGCTCGAGCACGCGCGTCCCGCGATGTGGCGGCGCTACAACGAGGCGATCCGCGAGGGGCTCGGCGGGCACCCGTGGGTGCTGCTGATGGCGACGCTGCTGCGGAGCGCGGGCGTGACGGAGGCGGCGGTGCTCCCGCTGGCGGAGTGGCTGTTCAGCGAGCAGCCGAGGCGCAACCTGTGGCGGCGGCCGATCGCGGGGATGATCGAGCGCGCGCGGGCGCTGCGGGCGAGGGGAATCCCCGTGGGGGTGATCTCGAACTCCGAAGGCGCCCTCGACCTCCTCATCGCGGAGATGGGCTGGACCGACGACTTCGACGTGGTGGCCGACAGCGGCGCCCTGGGGATGGAGAAGCCCCACCGCGCGATCTTCGACTGGACCCTCGCGCGGCTCGGGTGCGACGCCGCCGACGTCGTGCACGTGGGCGATTCGTGGTCGGCCGACTACCTCGGGGCGCGCGCCCTGGGGATGCGCGCGGTGCTCTTCCGCGGCCGCGACCTGATGCCCGCCGACGCCGTGCTGGTCGAGGACGACCGCGGCGCCGCCTGCGAGTCGCCCGACGGGCTCGACGAGGTGCTGCGCCGCTGGGGCGTCCCCGGCGGCCGCTGACGGGTGGGCGGCTGGCGGGCGGGGCCCGTCGACGCGCTCTGATCGAGGCGACCGCTGTGGTACTCCGAGGTTCTGGGAACCACCGCCCCCCGGGCGTTGTCCCGAGAGGGTGATGACACCGATGAACACGCGATGGTCCTGGGCGCTGCTGGTGTGGGGTCTGGGCTGCTCGAAGGCCGACAACGACGCCGCCGGCCGGGAGGCGGCGACCCGCGCGCAGGCCCACGTGCGCGAGGGCCTCGAGGCCACCGGGCGGCTGACGGGCGGGCTCCAGGCGGTGCTGGCGAGCGTGACGCCGACCGTGGTCACGAGCATCGCCGACCCCATCGACGTGGCCCGCGTGCGCAACCGCCTCCGCGACCTGCACGACGACCGCAGCGCCGCGGGCCGCCAGCTCTCGCTCTACCCCACGCACTTCGTCGCCGTGGTGGGCCTCGACGGCAAGGGCATCGCCGGGGACATCGAGGCCTCGCGCGACTACCTCCCGGGCCTCGACCTCCGCGCGCCCTTCGCCTGCGTCGCCGCGGCGCTCAACGGCACCGCGGGCTCGTGCACGGGGGATTTCGTCACGATGGAGGGCGCCCCGTCGCGCCCGTACATGATGTCCGCGGTGCCGCTGCGCGCGACGGCCGAGGGCCCCATCGTCGGCGCCCTCGTCGGGGCGATGACCTTCGGGCGCGTGGCGCAGGCGATACGCCAGTCGCTCAACGTGAGCACGCTGCGCGATCGGGTGCAGCTCGCGGTGGGCTTCTGGCACGGCGGACGGCTCGTGCCGTCGGGGCGCGACAACGACGTCCCCGCGTCGATGCTCGTGCCCGACGCGCTGCTGCCGCGGGTGCCGGGCAACACCAACGCCCGCGTCGCGCGCGGCGAGGCCTTCACCTTCACCTTCAGCGAAAACGGCGGCGCGATGCAGTGGGGCGCGGCCGTGGC
>JAQBQI010000166.1 GCA_028287085.1 Myxococcaceae bacterium | reverse complement strand
GGTCGTGGTGGCGGGGCGCGCGAAGCCCGCGGAGGAGCCCGCCCCGCCCGACCGGCCGGGCGCGGCGCCGTTGAGCGACTGGAAGGCGCGGAAGTCATCGCTCGCGGCGGCGGCGGGCGCGCGGGGTGGCTCCGCCCGCGGCGCGACGGACGACCGGTCCAGGCGGAACTCGGTGTTGCCGCGGGGGCGGTTGCTGCCGGTCTGGATGGTCTGCGCCATGGGCGCTTCCATCTGCGCGTTCGCTTCGGGGGCGGGGCGCGACTCTTCGGTCACGAGGTAGCTCGTGTACGGGGTGACGATGCCGAAGCGGCGCGCGAGCTGAATCACACTCTCGCGAATCTCGGGGTTCTCACCGCGCAGGCGGATCTCATCCAACAGATAGCCCACCTTGCGGGTGGCCCACACGCGGGGGATGAAGTCGTTGGCGGGCTCGTGGGCCGCCATGGCGACCGGCCACTCGAAGGTGCGGGGCGCCTCCTGGCTGGCGACGGTGGCGGTGAGGGCGACGGTGGCGTTGCCGGCGGTGCGGTAGCGCCCGGTGACGACGAGCTGACCGCCGCGGTAGAGGGTGCCGAGGTCGCGGGGGTAGACGTCGAAGGCGTCGGCGCCGCGCAGGGCGAGGCGCAGGTCGGCGAGCATCGGGAAGGCGATGCGGTTGTAGAAGCCCTCGAGCAGGGTGGCCATCTCGGCGCCGGAGCGGGCGTAGTCGGCCGAGCCGCGGTTCTGCTGGGCGAGCAGGTCGAGGAAGGTGGTGTTGACGTCGTCGCCGAGGCCGAAGGCGAAGATCTGGGCGCGGCCGGCGTTGCGCTCGGCGGCGGCGCGGATGATCGCGGTGGTGTTGGTCTCGCCGACGGTGGGCATGCCGTCGGTGAGGAAGACGATGGTGCGCGGGGCGCCGCGGCGCACCGGGACGTCGAGGGCCTGGGTGAGGGCGGGGGCGATGGCGGTCCCGCCGGAGGCCTCGAAGCCGTCGATGAAGCGCAGGGCGCGGGCGCGGTTCTCGGGCGACGCGTTGATCGACGACTCGGAGAAGGTCTCGACGTCGGTGCTGAAGCGCAGGACGTTGAAGGTGTCGTCGGGGTTGAGGCGGTTGACCCAGGCGCGCAGGGCGAGGCGGGCGTTGGTCATCTTCTCGCCGGCCATCGAGCCCGACGTGTCGCAGACGAAGAGGATGTCCTTGCCGATGACCTCGCGCTCGGTCGACTCACTGCGGGGCGCGAGCATCATGAGGAAGTAGCCCTCCTCGCCCTGCTCGCGGTGCGTGAGCACGCTCATGCCGACGTCGCTGTCGGCGAGCGTGTAATAGAGGTCGAAGTCGCGATCGAGGACGGCGTTGCCCAGCTCGAAGCCCACGGTGGCCTGGCGGGCGCCGCGGCGGGTGGTGTCGATGCGATGCGTGGGCGAATACACCGCGCGGATGGGGGCGCTGGCTTCGAGGGTGGCGCTGAGGGTGAAGTCCTCCATGGTGCGCGCCTGCGGGCCGGCGGTGCGGAGGGGATATCGGTAATGGATGGTGCCGGCCTGGTAGTCGACGGTCTGGGTGAAGCGGAGCTCGACGGTCTGGTCGCCGCTCGCGGGAATGGGGAACACCCGGGCCCTGAACAGATTACCGCCCATGTATTCGACGAGGCCCGGGTCGCGCATGCGGGCGACGATGCCCTCGTAGATGCCGCGGGCCTCGTTGGCTTCGAGCACCGAGCCCTCGACGCGCCGTCCGTTGACGGTCATGGCGAAGCCGGAGACCGAGGCGCCGGGGGGCAGCGGGAAGATGTACGTGCCCTCGAGCACGCGGTCGGTCTGGTTGCGAAACACCTGCACGACGCGGGTCTCGGCGACGCGCTCGTGGATGGCGACGCTCACCCGGTGCGAGCGGATGGCGAGCGGCCCGAGCGACCCGTCGGCCGGGAGCAGCAGGCCGGTGGCGCCGGCGGTGCGGGCCTGACCGAGCAGGGAGAGGGCCATCGCGAGGAGGCCGAGGGCGAGGCGGACGATCCGGAGGCGGAGGGGGTGGGACATGGGGTCGCGTGCTCCTGAGTGCTTCGGACTCGGACGCACAACGAAGCTTTGCGGTCTGGGCTTACACCGCCCCGAAACCTTTCCGGGGGGGAAGCCCGACAAGGCCGCCGCTCCGCCCGAGGAGCCTTCGTCACGGAGGACGCGATGAGCCAGCTTCCCAACCCCGCCCCCTTTCCCGTCGACCACGCCCCGCTGCCGGAGGCGACCTTCGCCTTCAAGGTGCTGACCGAGGAGCGCTGGAAGGTCGTCCGCTTCGAGGGGCGCGACGCGGTCTCCGAGGGCTTCGAGTACACCTTCGAGCTCGCCACCACCGACGCCGAGCTGGCGCCCGGCGACTTCCTCGACTGCGTTGCGGAGTTCACCGTCACCCGCGCCGGGCACAGCCACACGGTGTCGGGCATCGTCCGTGAGGCCAGCGAGATGGGCGTCGCGCACAACCACCGCCTCGCCCGCGCCGTGCTGGTGCCCGAGTTGTGGTGCCTCTCCGAGCGCGTCGACTCGCGGGTCTTCGTCGATCGCACCGCCGTCGAGCTCGCCCGCGAGGTGCTGCGCCTCGCCGACCTCTACGTCGGCAGGCTCGATATCCATGTCTTGAGAGATCTGCCCACTCACGAGTACCTGATTCAATATCGTGAGAGCGACCTCGACTTCGTGAAGCGCTGGCTCGAGCGCGAGGGCATCACGTTCTACGTGCGGCACGACCCGGAGCGAGGGGAGGTGCTGATCCTGACGGACCACGCCGAGCCGTGGGGGCAGACCCCGACGATGGACGGCGACCCGGTGCCGCTGGCCGGCGCGGAGGGCGCGACCAGCGACGCCGAGACCTTCCGCTCGTGGCGGTGGGACCGCCGCGCGACGATCACCACCGCGCTCGTTTCTGACTACGACTGGACGCGCCCGACCTTCGACGCCAACGCGGCGGGGCGGGCGCGCACGGGGCGTCGGGTGCGGCGCGAGGCGACCACGGGACTGGCCTTCGGGGCCTACGACCAGCGGGGCGCGCACGCGTACTCGCAGGACGACGCGGCGGCGCAGTCGACGCTACGGATGGAGGCGGCCGGGTCGGGGGCGCGGGTGGCGACGGCGAAGGGCAACGTCGCGGGCCTCGCGGCCGCGCAGCGGCTGACGGTGACGGGCGTCGACGGGGCTGACTGCGCGGTGCTGGTGCTGGCGGTGACCTACGCCGGGCACGCGCCCGAGGTGCTCACCGACCGGGCCGACGAGCGCGGGGAGGAGGCGCGGTACGCCAATACGATGGTGTGTATTCCGGCGGCGCAGCGGCTGCGGCCGGCGCGGGTGACGCCGTGGCCGCGGGTGTCGGGGGTGGAGCTCGCGCGCGTGGAGGGGATGGACCCGCACGCGCCCGCGACGGAGTTTCACGGGCGGGTGAAGGTGCGCTTTCGCTGGGACGAGCGGGGCGAGAGCCCGGCGGCGGCGAGCTGCTTCGTGCCGGTGGTGCAGACCTGGGCGGGGAGCCGGTACGGGTTCACCTTCGTTCCGCGGGCGGGGATGGAGGTGGTGGTGGACTTCGTGGGGGGTGACCCCGACCGGCCCATCGTGGTGGGCGCGATCTACAACGGCGAGAACCACCACGCCGAGGAGCTGCCGCAGCGGCGCTCGCGCAGCGGCATTCGCACGGCGAGCCTCGACGACGTGACCCGCTACAACGAGCTGGTCTTCGACGACGAGACGCACCGGGAGGAGGTCTTCCTGCGGGCGCAGCGCAACCTGCGGGAGCAGGTGCTGAGCGACCACCTCGCGACGGTGGGGCACGACCGAAGAGAGAGCGTCGGGCACGACCACCGGCTGACGGTGGGGCACGACCAGATCGAGGAGATCGGGCGCGACCACGTGCAGCGCATCGCGCGCAACGAGGCGTACCGCATCGACGGCATGCGCATGACGCAGGTGAACCTCGACGACGACCTCCTCGTGCAGCGCAATCGAGCTCACACCGTGGTGGGGAGCGAGTCGATCCAGGTGGAGCGACAGACCGTGGTCGTCGGTGAGGCGCCCGCGCAGGAGCCCGGCGCCGGGTGCCAGACCGTCGACGTGGCGGTCGATCACACGATGACGGTCGGCGAGGTGCTGAGCACGACCTGCCGGACGCGAAGCGACAGCACCGCCGGGGAGTGGCGGGCCAACGCGCAGGACGTCGTCATCGAGGCGGGGGCGTCGATCGTGCTCAAGGTGGGATCGAGCCAGGTGCACATCAACGCCAACGGCGTCTTCGTCGTGGGCAACGACCTCGTCTCGGTGCGCACCCGCCACGGCGCCGACGCGACCTTCGACCACGGCGACGTGACCGTCGCGAGCGACGGCGGCGCCAACCTGTCGCTCGAAGGCCCCTTCGCGCGGCTCAACCGCTGAACGGAGCGCGACCATGGACTTCATCAATGACACCAACTGGGAAGCCAGACTCTTCACCGGCGCGATCGATGACCAGCAGATCGGCGGGTGGCTGGTCGCCCGGGCCACTTTCGAGGTCGACCGCGCTCGCGGGAGACTCGTCCCGACGGAGGTGCGCTGGCCCGTCTTTCACGACAAGGTCAACACCCGATACGGGACCTTCCCCTCGGACAACCAACCGATGCACCGGGGGTGCGACCTCGTCGTGCTCGGGAGCGCGCGCTGTCGACGGCCCACCGCGCGCACGCAGGCGTCGTTCACGGTCGGCGACTTCACCCGGCGCATCGACGTCATCGGCGATCGCCGCTGGGTGCGCGGCGCCGACGGCGCGCTGGTCGCGTCGAGCCCGGCGCCCTTCACCGCGATGGAGCTCGATTGGACCCGCGCCTTCGGCGGGCGCTCGGAGACCCACGGCGAGCCGATCGAGCACCCCTTGAACCCCGATGGGAGAGGCGTCTACGGCGACGAGGAGAACGCCGAGGGTGGGATGCTCCCCAACCTCGAGGACCCCGCGGAGCCCGTTCGCGCGTGGACGGACTCGCCCGTCCCGGCGGCGTGGGGGCCCGTCGCCCGGTCGCTGCCGTGGCAGATGAGCGAGCGCGTGAAGGCCCAGGGGTGGACCGCGGAGCGACCGCCCACGGAGGCCGACTTCGACGCGCTGGTGCGCGGGTGCACCCCGGCGGCGAGCGTTCCGCGCAACGTCGCGCCCGGCGTGCGCGGCGACGAGGCGGTGAGCATCGCCCTCGGCGACGACTGCTGGGACTTCACGCTCCCGGGGTGGAATCTCCGGGTCGACGTCTCCGTCGGGCCGCAGCGGACGGAGCACCGGACGTCGATTTCGGGGCTTTGGTTTCTCGCGGACACGCAACTGCTGGTGGTGTCGTTTCGATCAAGGTGGCGCTACCTGATGCGACCCCGCGAGGCGCGGGCCGCGAAGCTCTACGCCGCCGCGGCGTAGCGACGCATTCGCCATCGGGCGGCGCAGGAGAAGACGCCATGACTGCCCTTCCCGCCCATCGGCCGCCCACTGCGGTGCTGGCCCAGGCGCTGCGACCCGACTGCGAACTTGTCGGCTATCTGGAGCCGCATCCCTATATGGGCCCCGGGAAGGCACTCGGACTGCCCGCAGAGATGATCGGCCTCGGACTGTGGTGGTCCGAGGGGCCCGCCTGGGACGACCACGCCGAGTCTTCACGCAAGTCGACTTCGGTCTTCGCCGCCAACGATCAGGTCCTCATGCAGCGCTCGCTGGCGAAGAAGCGCCACCATCACCTCGTCAGCGCGGTCGGCGTCTCGATCATTCCGATGCCAGGCCAGATCGCCGTGTGCATGGAAGACAGCGCGAATGCGCGCTGCGGACCCTTCGAAGGAAGTCACTCTGGGAAGTCGAGTGCGATCTTCGGGCCGCGCCATGTCCTGGCCGCGGTCGAAGGGCCGAAGAGCGTCGCGGTGATTCGATACTCCGAAGGATCTCACTCGGGCTTCTTCAACTTCACGGTCTGCGGGAAGCCCGCCGACCACTTCGTCGACCGAGCGGTGCAGGCTCCCAGCACCGTATTCCTTGGCATGACGTCGGGCGACACCGTCGACGCCTGGGTCTCGACCGTCGTCTGCATCGCGATTGACGCCGCGATCAACGCTCTCATCGACGCGCTGGCCGTGGCCCTCTTCGAACTCGGCGGACCGGTCTTGTTCGGTCTCGCGGAGCGGCTTCTCGCGCGCTGGCTGGCGCCCGTCGCCATCGCCGCGGTTCGTGGACTGATCCAGCCGATGATCAAGAAGGGGACCAAGGCATTGATCAAGTTCCTCATCAAGCAGGGCATTCGCGCGGCGCACGACGGTCGCGACCTGCGGGCCGATCCGGCGGACAACGACGACGGCATCGCCGACCTCTGGGACGAATACGTGGTGTCGCCGTGAGCGCCCCCTCGCAGCACACCGTCCGCCGCGACGAGCGCGGCGTCGTCTGCGCCACCGTCGTCACCCGGCGCGTCTACCCGCTTCCCCCGCGCGACGGTGTGCTCTCCGGCGGCGCCCCCGCCCCGCTCGTCGACGCCGACCCCGACGATCCCCTCTCCGCGGGCGGCGACCTGCTGGCCGTCGCGCGCCCCGGCACCGACGTCATCGTCCGCGCCCACGCCCACAGCGTCGACGGACCCGTCGCCGCCATGGACGTCTCCGTCGCCGTCCACGACCTCGCCGCCCCGCTGCGCCCGCGACTCTGCAAGCGACTCCGCGTCATCGGCGACCGCGCCGTCGTACGCGACCCGCTCACGGGTGAGCCCGCATTCACCGCCCCGACGCCCTTCGTCGAGATGCCCCTGTCCTGGGAACGCGCCTACGGCGGTCGCGACGAGCACGCGAAGGCCCGCCACGTCCCCGATGAGGTCGACGAGCTGCTCGGCACCGACGACCTCTACCGCTATTCCCGCAACGAGGTCGGTTGTGGCTATACCGTCACATCCGACCACGCCGCGCTGGCCGCGCTGCGATTGCCCAACATCGAAGACCCGGCCGACCCGCTGACGCCCGCGCGCCTGGTGCTTTGCGCGCTCCACGAGTGGCCCCGCCTGCCGGTCGCGGCGGGCTTCGGCGCCGTCCCCGCCCACTGGTGGCCCCGCTCGGCCTGGCTCGGCATGGGCTCCGGCTCGGCGCTGCCCGCCGAGGACTTCATCGAAGTACGCAACGGGCTCATCCCCGAAGAACTCACCAGTTGCGACTCGATCGCGCAGCTCACCGACCGCCGCGACCGCCGGTGGTTTCACACCGCCGCGCCGGGCCTGTGGGGAGAGGCCCTCGCGGGCAACGAGACCGTCGTGCTCACCGGGATGGACCCGCGCCGGCGCCAGGTGATCGTGACCCTCCCCGACGAGCGCCCGCGGGTCATCGTGCGCCTCGGCGGCCGCCGCCTCGCGGCCGAAGCCGCGCTGCGCACCGTCGAGATCGACCTGCTCGCCGGCACCGTCGCCCTCGTCTGGACCGCCTCCGTCGCGCTCCCCGACGTGTACGGCCGCCGCGACCTCGAGGGCCTGTCCCACGAGATCGATTGGCCACAACCGTAGCCCTCCCTTCAACCGACAAGGCCACCACGATGAACAACCACCCGACCGCCCTCGACCTGTCCCGCGCGCTCAATCTCCGTCACTCGCGCCAGTCGCTCCCGTCGGGGCGCTCGGTCGCGGTGCTCGCCGACGACCACGGCGAGCGCGTCGAGGTGCGCGCCCTCAACGGAACCCTCGAGCTCACCATCGAGCTCACCCCCACCGGCGCGAGGCTCCACCTCGACGCCGTCGACATCGCCCTCCGCGCCTCCGGGACCCTCTCCGCCGAGTGCGACCGCTTCGACCTGCGCGCCCGCTCCGAGGCCCGACTGAGCTCCGCCGCCACCACCGTCGAGTCGACCGAAGGCGACCTGACCCTCCGCGCCCACGACGACGTGCGCGCCGCGGGCGAGCGCGTGCTGCTCAACTGCGACCGCGACGACGAGGTCCCCGGATGGATGGGCGAGGCGCTCGGGGCGCGCCTGCCGCCGCGCTAGAAGTGCGAGCGGCCGGTCGCCGGGAGGCTCAGCGTGACGCGCGTGCCCCGCCCCTCGGTGCTCTCCAGGTCGATCGCGCCGCCGTGGCGCTCGACGATCTGCCGCACGATCGAGAGCCCCAGCCCCGTGCCCGCCTCCTTCGTCGTGAAGAAGGGCTCGAAGACCTTCTCCAGCGTCCCGTTGGGAATACCCCTCCCGGTATCCGAGATGGTCACCGTCGCGTCGGACTCGTCGGGGTTGCGGTGGCACGACAGGGTCACCACGCCCCCTTCGGGCGTGGCCTCCATCGCGTTCACCAATAGGTTGTGGAACACCTGCTTCAGCCGCTCGCGGTCGCCCACCGCCCGCGCCTCGCTGATGCGCCGCACCAGCGTCACGCCCGCCGCCGCCGCCGCCGGCTCCTGGAAGGACGCCACCTCGTCGAGCAGCCCCGCCAGCTCGATGGGCTCGCGCGCCATCGGGCGCGGCCGCGCCAGCTCGAGGAAGTCCGACAGCAGCCGCTCCAGGCGCTTGAGCTCCGCCTCCACGATGCGCGCCCGCCCCAACAAGGGATCGCGCTCCCCGGTGACCACCTTCGCGATGCCGCGGCTCAGCAGGTGGAGCTGTAACAGCGCCGCGTTGAGGGGGTTGCGCACCTCGTGGGCGAGGCCCGCGGCGAGCGTGCCCATGTGCGCGAGGGCCTCGGCCTCGGCGGCGCGGCGCTCGAGCGCGCGCCGGTCGGTCACGTCGGTGCCGACCGCGTAGGCGGCGATCTCGTCGTTGGCCGTCGGGCGCTCGGCGCTCGCGCTCACGACGTGCCAGCGCACCGTGCGCGCGCGCCCCTCCTTGATGAGCAGCGGGGCCTCGAACTCCCCCGGCGGCGCGCCCGCGAGCGTCGCGCGCACGTGGCTCTGCACCCGCTCGCGCGCGTCGGCGGGGATCAGCAGGTCGAGCGCCGACCGCCCGAGGGCCTCCTCGGGCGTGAGCCCCGTGAGCTCGGCGGCGCGGCGGTTGAAGAGGTGCATGATCCCGCGGGTGTCGATGCCCACGACGAGCACCTTCGACGACTCGACGACGTCGCGGTAGCGCCGCTCGGAGGCCGCGAGCTGGCGGGCCAGGGCCTCGCGCTCGCGGCGCAGCGTCGCCTGGCGGAGCGCGGCCTCGACGGTGGCCACGAGCTCGTCGACCTTGAAGGGCTTGACCACGTACTGGAAGGCGCCGCCGCGCACGGCCGCGACCGCCGAGTCGAGGGTGGCGTGCCCCGTGATGAGCACCACCTCGCCGAGGGGGGAGGCGTCGCGCAGGGCGGGGAGGAGGTCGGCGCCGCTGGCGTCGGGGAGGTTGACGTCGACCATCGCGAGGTCGAAGCCCTCGGCGCGGGCCAGGGCGAGGCCCTCACGCGCGCTCGGGGTGAAGCGCACCGAGAAGCCGCGCGGCTCGAAGATGTCCTGGAGGTTCTCGGCGAGGTCGCGGTTGTCGTCGACGATGAGGAGCTGCGGACGCCGCGGGGGAGGAGGGGTCACGGGGCCTCCGGCGCCGCGCGCGGGAGGGTGAGGGTGAAGCGCGCGCCGCCGCCCTCCGACGCGGGGAGCGACTCGGCGCGCAGCTCGCCGCGGTGGTCGTGCGCGATGCGGCGGGAGAGCGCGAGGCCGAGGCCGGTGCCCTGCGGGCGGGTCGTCACGAAGGGCTCGAAGAGGCGCGGAAGGAGCTCGTCGGCAATGCCCGGTCCGTGGTCACGCACGGCGACGTGGGCCGCGCGGTCGTCGAAGTCCAGGGTGACCGCGATGCCGGCCGAGTCGTCGTGGCCGGCGAGGATCTGCACCGCGTTGGCGACGAGGTTGATCACCACCTGGCGGATGCGGCGCGCGTCGCCGGGGACCAGCAGCGGGTCTTCGGGCAGGCGCAGCGCGATGGCGAGCCGCGGCGGCCGCGGCACCCAGGCGACGGCCTCGCGGACGACGCGCGCGAGGTCGAAGCTGGCCGTGGGCGAGGGCGGCGCGTGGCGGCCGCGCACGGTGTCGAGCAGGTCGTTGACGATGGCGCCCGCGACGCTGAGCTGCTCGCTGATGCGCCGCAGCTGCCGCGCCGCGCGCGGGTCGTCGCCCACCTGCTCTTGCAGCAGGAAGACCGAGGTCTCGATCACCGAGAGGGGGTTGCGCAGCTCGTGCGCGACGCCCGCCGCGAGCTGGCCCACGTGCAGGAGGGCGTCGGCGCGGAGGGCGGGATCGGGGCCGTCGGGTTCGTCCACGGATCGGATGAGTACCGCGACGCCGCGCGGTGGGCGACCACCCCCGCGATGCAGTACATCGGTGTCGCCGCGCCATGCACCCGACCCCCCTCGGACGCTTCGCCCCGACGCCCTCCGGCGCGCTCCACGTCGGCAGCGCCCGCACCGCCGTCGCCGCGGCGCTGTCCGCGTGGTCCGTCGGCGGACGCTTCGTCCTCCGCGTCGAGGACCTCGACGCCGCCCGCGCCTCTCCCGCCGCGACGGCCGCGATGCTCGACGACCTGCGCTGGCTCGGCCTCGACTGGGACGAGGGCCCCGACCTCGGCGGACCGAGCGCCCCCTACGTGCAACGCGATCGCGCCGCCCTCTACGCCGCGACCCTCTCGTGGCTGCGCGGCCGCGGCCTCGTCTACCCCTGCGCGTGCAGCCGCCGCGACGTCGAACTCGCCGCGCAGGCGCCCCACCACACCGAGCCCGTCTACCCGGGCACCTGCCGCGACGGCGACGCCGGCGAGGTCATCGCCCGCGCCCGCGCGCTCGGCCGCGGCGTCTCGTGGCGGCTGCGCACCGACCCCGACGCGCCC
>JAQBQI010000108.1 GCA_028287085.1 Myxococcaceae bacterium | reverse complement strand
CGTCGGGCACGTCCCGCGCTGGAGACACGTCGGCTGCGTCCCCGGCATCGGCGACGTCCCGCCCTGGCGACGCGTCGACGACGTCGGTCGCGTCGGGGGCGTCGATCGCCGCGTCGGGTGGCGAGATCTGCCGCGATGCGCAGCCGCCTGCGACCCAGAGCAGCGCCGTCGCCGCGCCCCACAACCTCGCCCCGGACCCTTGCGCGAGCACGTTCAGCATATTAGAAGTTCATCCATCAGACCGAACGACGGTCTGGACGATCTCGAACAACAACGGGTGGAATAGCGTTCCAGGGTTGGTGCGTTCGAGGAGATGAAGGGCCGGACGACCCGGCTGAACAGAAGCGGAGTCCCAACATGCGCATCACACTCATCGGCGGGGTTGAACGCAACGAACGCGCGCTCGCGAAGATCGCGGAGTCCCTCGGTCACCAGCTCGACTTCCACGGCGGTCACATGAACGGCCGCGGCGTCGAGGTGATGGAGCGCCAGATCGAGCGCTCTGACCTCGTGCTCGTGACCACCGACGTCAACTCCCACACGGCCGTCATGGTGGCCCGCAACGCCGCCAAGCGCATGGGCCGCGAGCTCGTGATGATGCGGTCGTGCAACCCGACGCGCTTCCGCGAGCTGCTCACGCAGCGCAACGCGCCCTCGCAGGCGGCCTGATCGACCGCGGCTACTACGGGGCCGCCGGCCCGAGGTAGAGCACCTTCAAGCCCGCGACGTTGACGCGGAAGAAGGCTCCACCCGCGCCCCCCGTTCCGCCCGTGTAGCGGGCGAAGTGCTCGAAGGCGGACATGTTCACGGCCACCTCGTCGTCGCCGAGGACCACCCGGTAATCGCGCCCGGCCTCCAGGGTGGCGCGCACGAAGGACGAGTCGCGCCACTCGTCCCACGAGCCGAGCTGCGGCATGACCACGTAGCCCTCGGCCACGGCGCGACCGCCCGCGGCCTCGATCACCTGGAGGCGCTTCACGCCGCAGGTCACGCCCGTGGTGGTGCCGCCCGCGCCGTTGCCCGCCGTGACCTGCAACAGGTACGCGCCCGACTGCGCGACCCGCAGCGCGGGCACCTCCAGGCGGTGGCCGGGGTCGCCCCAATTCTCGTAGTGGGGGCGGCCGTGGTCGGTCGCGAGCTGGCCGCCCGTGGCGACGAAGCGTGACGCGTCGAGCGCCTGCACCCGCGCGGCGCCGGCGCCCCACCAGCACTGCGGCGCGGCGTGCTGCGAGGCGTTGCCCGACGCACGGAACACCGTCTCGACCGAGTAGCAGTGGGTCACGGTCTGCTCGTCGGTGAGGGTCTCGGTCCAGGTCTCGCCGTCGGTCGGCCCCAGCGTCGCGACGCGCTGACCGTCGCGGAGGATCACCACGTCGAGGGCGCCTCGCTCCTCGCCCGCGACGTCGACGCGGAGCTGCACGCGGCCCGTCGCCGCGGGCGCGAGGGCGGCGATGGTCGGGGTGCGCGGGCCGTAGACCTGGTGCCAGTCGCTGAGGTCGGCGACGTCGCGGAAGGGCGCGCGGGCCTCCGGCGTGTCGACCAGCGTGACCTCGACGGTCGACCGGTCGGGCAGGGTCGCGGGGTCGGTGAAGGCCTCGCCGACGTCGACGCCGTTCACGCGCACGGCGCCCACGGCGTAGGCGCCCGCGCGGTCGGCGCCCGGCGGCGGGAGCGCCACCCGCAGGTCGAGCCGGCGGCCGCGGAAGAGGAAGCCGCGGAGGACGATCCGGTCGGCGCGGGCGAACCACGCGTGGCGCATCGCGCGGGTGATGTACGGGCGCAGCCGGAAGCCCGCGGCGCTGGTCTCCAGCCCGAAAACCACGTCGTGGACCATCGAGAGGTAGCCCGCGACGCTCCAGAGCTGGCGCTGCGAGTTGACCACCGGGCCGCTGTACGCGCCGTCCTCCACGCGGGGGCGGCCGCTGCTGAACTCGAAGTTCTCCATGTTGGAGAGGTTGAGCGCGGCGGCGCGCACCATGGCGTCGACGTTCCAGTCGACGCTCGCGTCGTTGCGCACCTGGCGCGCGGCGCGCAGCCAGTAGGCCGTCACGAAGGGCCACGACGCGCGGTTGTGATAGATCGCCGTGAACTGCTGCTGCGGCCAGATCACCGGGAGGCCGCGGCCGGCGTGGGGGTAGCGGCCCACCGCCTCGCGGGCCTGCGCCTCGGTGGCGACGCCGGTGAGCACCGCGAGCGCCGTGCCCAGCGCGTCCCAGCGGCGCACCGGCGAGGGGTCGAGCTCGGTGCTGGTGAAGGCGCTGAACTGCCCGTCGGCGGCGAGCCAGAAGCGCCGCTGGATCGACTGCTTCAGCGCGTCGGCCCACGGGCGGTAGCGCGCGGCGGCCTCGGCGTCGCCGCGCTCGACGGCGAGCGTCGCGAGGGCGTCGAGGAGGTTGAAGTGGAGGACGTTGGTGCTGAGCGACCGCGACATCGCGATGTGCACCGGGTCGGTCGCCGTGTACGCGGCGTAGCTCTGCTCGCGCCAGTCGAGGAAGGAGTGCTCGCCGCGGTAGAGGCCGTCGCGCGCGTCGAAGATCACGCGGCGGTCGTGCTCGGCGGTGTTGCGCATCGCGGGGTACGCGCGGTCGAGGAAGGCCGCGCGGTCGTCGCCGGTGAGGTGCTTGAGCAGCTCCGTGGCGCCGAGGGCCCACACCACGCGGTCGGTCGAGACGGGGTAGCTGCCGCCCGTTCCAGTATCCTGGACGATCTGCGGGTCGGCCCCGGTGCGGCGGGGCGAGAGCTTGAAAAGAAGCGAGTTGCGGGTGCGCAGCGGGTCCATCGCGGCGAGCGCGAGGTCGGCGGCGTAGGCGGTGTCGCGGGTCCAGACGTAGTTCCAGAGGCGGCCGGTCTCGAAGCAGCCCCCGGCGGGGCAGTCGATGGCGCCGCCGTTGTTGAAGGAGCCGTCGCGGATGGCGGCGACGGAGTTCTCGCGCAGCTCGTCGACGGCGAGCGCGTAGAGCGCGTCGAAGAGGTCGTGCCCGCTGCGCAGCGTCGGCCAGCCGTCGCGCTCGCGCACCGTGCGGGGGTTGCCCGGCTGGCCGTCGCGCAGCGGCGCGGTCGTGCGGAGCTGGTAGCTGCGCGCGCACGCCGCCGGGTCGTCCATCGTGACGGTGGCGCGGTCGGCGCCGTCGACGAGCTCGCTGGTGCTGCCGGCGCGGCTCACCACGGCGCCCTCGCACGCGGCCGCGCCGCCGTCGGGCGCGTCGACGGGGCCGAGGTCGGCGGCGGCTCGGTCGACGAGCGCGGGCGCGTCGGTGCTGGCGTCGGCGGGGGTCGCGGCGTCGACGCAGCCGGCGAGCGCGCCGGCGACGAGGCAGAGGGCGACGAGGAGGGGGCGGTCACGCGGCGGGGGGTGCACCGGGGCGATTGTTCACGCCGCGCGCCGCGGGGCAAGCGAGGGCGCGCGCTCAGGACAGCGGGATCTGCCAGTCGATGGGCGTCTCGCCGAGCTTCGCGAGGGCGTCGTTGACCTTGGAGAAGGGCTTCGAGCCGAGGAAGAGCTTCACCGAGAGCGGCGACGGGTGCGCGCCCTCGATGATGACGTGGCGCTTCGCGTCGATGAGCTTCGCCTTCTTCTTGGCGTAGTTGCCCCACAGCACGAAGACCACCGGCTTCTCGCGGTCCGAGAGCGCCTTGATGGTCGCGTCGGTGAACTTCTCCCAGCCGTGGTCCTTGTGGGAGTTGGGCGTGTGGGCGCGCACGGTCATCACGGCGTTGAGCAGCAGCATCCCCTGCTTCGCCCAGGGCACGAGGTAGCCCGTCTTCGGGATCGCGCAGCCGAGGTCGGCCTTGAGCTCTTTGTACATGTTGGCGAGCGACGGCGGCGTGGTGATGCCGGGCTTCACGGAGAAGCACAGCCCGTGGGCCTTGCCGTTGTCGTGATAGGGGTCCTGCCCCAGCAGCACGACCTTCGTCTGGTTGAAGGGCGAGTGCCAGAAGGCCGAGAACACCTCGTCTTCGGGCGGAAACACCTCACCCGACGCGCGCTCCTTCGCGACGAAGTCCATCAGCTCCTTGAAGTAGGGCTTGTCGAACTCGGCGCCGAGCGCGGCCTGCCAGTCGGGCGGGAGGTTGGGTCGATCACTCATCGGGTTCTCGTGCTCCGGGTCGAATGAGGGGTTGGGCGGGGCGCGTCAGAGCGCGGCAGAGATGGCGAGGGCGAGGGCCGCCGCGTCGGCGTGGTCGAAGCGCCCGGCGGGCGCCCAGTCCATGCCGAGTCCGCCCCCGTCGGCGGGCTTCGGGATGATGTGGAAGTGCACGTGGAACACGGCCTGGTGCGCGGGCGCGCCGTTGTTCTGGAGCACGTTGTAGTCGGGGCTGCCGGTGGCCTTCGCGACGGCGCGGCAGAGCCGCGGGAGCACGCGACCGATGGCCGCGGCCGACTCGTCGGAGAGCGCGTCGAGGGTCGCGGCGGGCTCCTTCGGGATCACCAGCGTGTGCCCGCGGCTTAACGGACCCACGTCCAGGAAGGCGAGCACCCGGTCGTCTTCATAGACCTTGTGACAGGGGATCTCGCCGCGGAGGATCTTGCTGAATACCGTGTCGGTCATCGCTCTCCCTCGTCGAAGGTTGGGGACAGTACACCAAAGCCACGCGCCCTCGAGTGGGCCCGAGCGGCACCGCCAGTGGTCACAGGAGCCCCACTGTTATTGGGTGATTTGAGCGCGCGAGGCCGTTGCGGGCTGCGTGCGTGCGCGGTGTAGAGTCGCGCCTTGCCGGGGTTCACGTCCACTCGCGGAGACCCGTACGGCTGGAGGCCCATCATGCGTTCAAGAGTCCTCGTCTACGCCTTGGCGTTGGCACTCCCCGTGGCGGGATGTTCGACCAGCGACAACACCGTCATCGGCACCGACCCGAACAACACCGAAGACACCGGCCCCAACGGCGTCAACGGCCGCGGCGACGGGTCGAGCCGGGGCGACGGCAGCAACCCCGGCGACAAGGACGGGTGGTCCGACTACGACGGCAGCAACGGCCAGCGCATGGACGGCAGCATCGGCCCGGGTGACGACGGCGGGGTCGGCCCCGGCTTCGACGCGGGCCCCATCCCCACCTTCGACGGCTTCGACTTCGACGGCCTCGACCTCGACGGCTTCGACCTCGACGGCTTCGGCGGCGGCGACGGCGGCGGGCCCACGCCGGGTCACCCCGACATCTGTGGCAACGGCATCGACGACGACCGCAACGGGCGCGTCGACGACAACTGCCTCTGCGTGGCGGGCCGCACCCAGCGCTGCTTCGCGGGCGACCCGGCGCGCGCCGGCCGCGGCGTGTGCGTGTGGGGCACGCAGACCTGCGAAGGGGTGCAGACCGACGGCGCCTGGGGGCCCTGCACGGGCTCGGGGTCGGCCGCGGAGACGGAGACCTGCGACCGCCTCGACAACACCTGCGACGGCACCATCGACGAGGCGTGCCCCTGCACGCCGGGCGAGCGGCGCGACTGCTACTCGGGCCCGGCGGCGACCGCGGGCCGCGGCACCTGCCACGGCGGGATGCAGGTCTGCTCGGACGCGGGTCGTTGGGGGACGGCGTGCGTCGGCGAGGTCACCCCGGGCGCCGAGGTCTGCGACGGCGTCGACCGCGACTGCGACGGCAACGTCAGCAACGGCTGCCTCTGCAACCCGGTGGGCGGGTCGCGCGCCTGCAACGACGGCGCGACGGCGTCGATCGGCGTGGGCATCTGCCGCGCGGGCATGCAGGTCTGCGCCACCGTCGCGAGCGGCGGAACCGACTGGAGCGCCTGCACGGGCGAGGTCTTCCCGACCGCGGAGATCTGCGACAACGGGCTCGACGACGACTGCAACGGCCTCTCCGACTGCGCCGACCAGTCGTGCCGCGGCACCGCGGCCTGCGTCACCATCCCGGGGTGCTCGCGCGGCAACATCGAGAACCTGCTCGCCGACGTGTCGGAGATCACGCTCATCGCCGACCGCTCGGGCAGCATGACGGCCCGCTTCGGCGACCACTCCACCCGCTGGGGCGCGCTGAAGACCGCCGTCAACGTGGTGCTGCCGTGGGCCGACGACAGCTTCGACCTCGGCTTCGCGCTCTTCCCCGTCGGCGGCGCCTGCGGCGTCCCGGCGGGCGGCGTGACGTACCCGCCGGGGCACGGCAACGCGCGGGTCATCGCCTCCGAGCTCCGGCGCACCGAGCCCGACGGCAACACGCCGACGCGCGCGGCGATCGACGGCGTGGCGTCGTACTTCCGCGCCAACCCGACCACGCGGCGCCGCTTCGTGCTGCTCGCGACCGACGGCGAGCCCAACTGCGACTCGCCGCTCGGCGAGGTGGTCAACTCGATCACGTCGCTCCGCGCGGGGGGCATCGACACCTTCGTGCTCGGCATCCCCGGGCCGCGCGAGTCGCTCAACCAGATGGCCCGCGCCGGCGGCCGGGCGCGCGCCGGCAGCACGGCCTTCTACGAGGCCGAGACCACCCGGCAGCTCATCGACTCGATGAACGCCATCGTCGGCTCGACCAACACCTGCGAGTACCCCATCCCCTCGGGCATCCCGGCCATCACCGACCCGGCGCGGCTCCGCGTGGTCGTCGGCGCCGCGGCGATCCCCGCCGACGCCGCCAACGGGTGGAGCTTCACCGACGGCTCGCGCTCGCGCCTGCGCTTCAACGGCAGCTCGTGCGCGACGCTGCGCGCCAGCGCCACCATCGGCGCCGTCGTCGCGTACAACTGCACGCCCTGACGGCGGGCAGTACCTCATCCTGTAAAAAGAATTGACCGGGGGGGGTTCGGCGCTCAGGCGCCGAGCGAGACCGCGACGCCGTTGACCACGGCGGCGACGCGGAGCGCGTCGTGCACGTGGTCTTCGGAGAGGCCGCCCTCGAGCACGGTGCGCTCGTGGGCCGCGAGGCAGACGCCGCAGCCCGCGATGGCGCTCGCGGCGATGCAGAAGAGCTCGAAGTCGACCTTGGTGCTGGCGGGCTTCGCGATGCGGTTCATCCGCAGCCGGGCGGGCTTCTTCTCGTAGGACTCCTTCCCGATCAGGTGGCGCCCCCGGTAGTAGACGTTGTTCATCGCCATGACGGCCGCGGCCGCGCGCGCGTCGTCGATGGCGGCCTCGTCGACCCCCGCCGCGCGGGCGCCCTGGAGCAGCGCGTCGCGCAGCCCGGGGTGCCGCGCGGTGATCGCGCCGGTGATCGCGCAGCCCCAGCGCTGCGCGGGCGACAGGGTGCCGTCGCCGAGCACCGCCCCGAGGTTGAGCCGCAGGTCGCGGGCCACGTCGGGGAGCTGATCGGTCAGCGCCGCGAGGGTCGTCGGCTCGCTCACAGGGTCTTCTCGCCCTTCTGCCAGTTGCACGGGCAGAGCTCGCCGGTCTGCAGCCCGTCGAGCACGCGCAGCACCTCGGGGACGCTGCGGCCCACGTCGAGGTCGTTCACCGAGACCCAGCGGATGGCGCCCTCGGGGTCGACGATGAAGGTCGCGCGGAGGCAGACGCCCTCGGTCTTGTGCAGGATGCCGAGGGCCCGGGAGAGTTCCTGCTTCGCGTCGGCGAGCATCGGGAAGGGCAGGTTGCGCAGGTCTTCGTGGTGGGTGCGCCACGCGTGGTGGACGAAGTGCGAGTCGGTGCTCATGCCGAGCACCTGCGCGTCGCGGTCGCTGAAGTCGCGCTCGCGCTTGCCGAACTCCGCGATCTCGGTCGGGCAGATGAAGGTGAAGTCCATCGGCCACGCGAAGAGCACGAGCCACTTGTTGGGGTAGCTGCGGTCGGAGACCTCCGCGAACTCCTTGCCCTTCTCGAGCGAGACGACGGCCTTGAGGTTGAACGAGGGAACGTGATCGCCAATGGTCAGCATGTCGGGACTCCTGAGGTGACGCTCCGGCCCACCGTCGGGCTGTCGTAGCGTTGCCGGTCCCTTATCGAGATTCGGGCCAAGGGTCCAAACGCCGAAAAGCCCAGGATTTCAGGGCCTTCGTGCTGCGACCTCGCACCGACATTCCGGTACCACCGATATTTCGGTGATAATCCACTGGCATATCGGTGCACCGGGTCGCAGGGTCGGCGGGTGATGGAACGACGACTGCCCGACCTCGACCTGACCCACGACCTGCGCGCGCTGGCGACGCTGGCGACCGACGACGACGGCCTCGATGACCTCGTGCGGCGCGGCCTCGACTGGCTCGCGCGGCTGGCGCCCTACGACCTCGCGACGGTCTTCGCGCTCGACGGCGCGCGGCTGGTGGTGCGGGCGGCGCGAGGCCGGCTGGCCGACGCGCGGGTGCGGGCGCACGAGGTGTCTCTCGACGCGTTTCCGACCATTCGCGAGGCGCTCGAGACGCGGCGGGCGCGCGCGTACACCGAGGACGACCACGCCCACGGCGACGGTGACCCCTTCGACGGCGTGCTCGACCTGCCGCCCGGGCACGCCTGCATGGTGGTTCCGCTGTGCGCGGCCGACCGTTGCTTCGGGGTGCTCACGCTCGACCGCGAGCGCTGCGAGGTCTTCCCCGCGCAGGTGGTCGACCTCGTCGAGGTCTACGCGCAGATGCTCGCGCTCGCGCTGATCAACGCCGAGCAGCGGGCGCTCATCGCGCGGCTGCTCCAGCAGGAGTCCGACCGCGCGCGCATCCTGGAGACCGAGCTCACGGGCGACCGCGAGGGCGTGCTGGAGGCGTCGCGCTCGCCGCTGGTGCTGGCCGTCGCGCAGCGCGCGCGGCAGGTGGCGCGCACCGACACGCCGGTGCTGGTGCTCGGCGAGACGGGCACCGGCAAGGAGCGCCTGGCGCGGGCGATCCACGAGTGGAGCGGTCGGGGGCAGCGGCCCTTCGTGAAGCTGAACTGCGCGGCGATTCCGGCGGGGCTGATGGAGAGCGAGCTCTTCGGGCACGTGCGCGGCGGCTTCACGGGCGCGACGCGCGACCGGTCGGGGAGGTTCCAGACGGCCAACGGGGGCACGCTGCTGCTCGACGAGATCGGGGAGCTCTCGCTCGACCTGCAGGCCAAGCTGCTGCGGGTTCTCCAGGAGGGCACCTTCGAGCCGGTGGGCAGCGACCGCACCGTGCGGGTCGACGTGCGCATCATCGCGGCGACCCACGTCGACCTCGAGGCGGCCGTCGCCGGGGGACGCTTCCGCGCCGACCTCTACTACCGGCTCAACGTGTTTCCGCTGCGCCTGCCGGCGCTGCGCGAGCGCATGGAAGACCTCGGCGCGCTCGCCGAGGCGCTGCTCGCCGAGCAGTCGACGCGCACGGGCCGGCGCGGCCGCACGCTGACCGAGGCGGCCTGCGCGCGGCTGCGCGGGTACGCGTGGCCCGGCAACATCCGCGAGCTCGCCAACGTGCTCGAGCGGGCGACCATCCTCGGCGACGGACCGGTGCTCGACGTGGAGACCATCGACCTGCCCGCGGCGCGACCCGGCCGCGGCGCGCCGGTGGTCGAAGTCCGCCGCGAGGGGCGCTCGATGGAGGAGGTAGAACGCGAGCACATCCGCGAGGTTCTGGCGCAGACGCGAGGGCGGGTGTACGGGCGCGACGGGGCCGCGGCGATCCTGGGGCTGAAGCCGTCGACCCTACAGAGCAGGATGAAGAAGCTGCGGCTGGCGCGGCTCGACGACGCCACGACGCGGGGCCCGACGGGTGGGTCGGGCGTCGATCGCGAAGCGCTCCGCGAAGTGCTTCGCTAAGCGGAGGGTCAGCGCGCGCCGGTGGTCAGGACGAGCTCCTTGGGCTCGTTGGCGCGGATGAGGCGCACGGTGACCGCAGCGCGCACGCGACCCGCGAGCACCGCGACGAGGTCGCCGGGGCGCTCGACGCGCTGACCGTCGACCGCGAGCAGCAGGTCGCCGAGCAGCAGACCGCCGGCCTCGGCGGGGCCGCCCGGTTCGAGCGCGGCGACGAGCAGGCCGCGGCGCTGCCCCGCGCCCTCGACCAGCGACTCCGCGACGCGGCCCGGGACGACCTCGACGCCGAGGTACCCGCGGCCGACCTTCCCGTGCGCCGCGAGCTCGGGGACGAGCCGGCGCAGCGTCTCGGTCGGGATCGTCCCGCCGCCGCGGCCGAGGCCGGCGGTGTTCATGCCGAGGAGGCGGCCGCTGGTGTCGGCGAGCGCGCCGCCCGAGAAGCCGCGCGGCAGCGAGCCGTCGACCTCGAGGTAGCGGTCGATCGTCCCGCCGGCCATCGTGCGGTAGGCCTCGCCGACGGCCGAGAGCATGCCGAGCGTCGCGCGCGCGCTGCGGCCCGGCCGGCCGAGCGTGAGCACGAGGTGGCCGACCTTCACGCCCGCGGTGTCGCGCCACTCGGGCGCCGCGAGGTCGGTCGCGTCGACCTTGAGCACCGCGAGGTCGGTGCCGCGGTCGTGGCCCACGACCTTCGCCGCGAGGGTGCGGCCGTCGGCGAGCGTCACGTCGACGCCCTCGCGGCCCTCCAGCGCGTGCGCCGCCGTGACGAGCAGCCCGTCGGCGCTGAACACCGTCGCGCTCGCCGCGGAGCAGCGCCCCTCGACGCGCGCCACCCCGGCGCCGCCGCGCGCCACCGCCTCTGCCATCGATTCGGAGACCTGTTCGAAGACGCTCATGTGCGAAGACTCCATTCCGTGGTGGGCGGCTGCTCAGGTGCTCCGCTCACGGCGGTCATCGTGGCGATCGTTCGGGGCACGAACCATCGCCCGATGGTCGAGCGCCCGCCCTCCCCCGATGGGCAGGTCGCCCCTGCCCGTTGGGCCAGGGACCGCTTGACGACGCAGCACCCGTGGCCATTGCTCCGTGGACCGATGCGCAGCCCCTCTGATCCCGGCGACCCGCTGCGCGTGTGCGTGCTGGCCGACGACGCCATCGCGCGCGCCGGCCTCACGGGGCTGCTCGCCGCCGACGGGCTGCGCGTGGCGAGCGCGCGGCTGACGACCGACCTCGACGGCGCCCTCGACGAGCACGACGCCGACGTGCTGCTCGTCGACCCGGGGGCCGACCCGTCGCGGGCCTCGGCGTGGCTCGACACGGCGCGCCCGACGTCGGCGCCCGCGGTGGCGCTGCTGGTCGACGCGACCCGCCTCGAAGACGTCTTCGCGCTGGGCGTCGCCGGGGCCCTCGCCCGCGACGCGTCGCCCGGGGCGATTCGCGCGGCGCTGGCCGCGGCGG
>JAQBQI010000076.1 GCA_028287085.1 Myxococcaceae bacterium | reverse complement strand
GACGCGCCGTCGCGCGACGCGGGCCCCAGCAGGCGGTGCAGCAGGCGCGTCGCGGCGGCGGCGTCGAGGCGGCGCTCGTCGCCGACGCGCTCGTCGCCCCCGGTGGTGAGAACGAGCTCGAAGGAGTCCCCGACGATCCTCCAGGGCGGTCTCTGCATGGCGCGGCGCGATCGCACCACCCCGCCCCGTCCGGTGTCAACGCGGGAGCACGACCGCGCGCCGAAGGCCGAGGGCGCGCTAGCCCTCCGGGCGCCGACTGTGGCAAGAGCACGGCCGCCGATGATCCCCCGCTACACCCCCGCCGAGTTCGCGACGCTGTGGTCCGCCGAGCGCCGCTACCAGACGTGGCTCGAGGTCGAGCTCGCCGCCTGCGCGTCGATGGAGGTCGAGGGCCTGGTGCCCGCCGGCACCGCGGAGGGCATCCGGGCGCAGCGCCTCAGCCTCGACGCCGCGCGCATCGACGAGATCGAGCGCACCACCCGCCACGACGTGATCGCGTTCCTGACGCACGTCGAGGAGCTCGCGGGCGAGCCCGCCCGCTGGCTGCACCGCGGGATGACCTCCAGCGACGTGCTCGACACCACCTTCGCGCTGCTGCTGCGCGACGCCGCGACGATGTGCCTCGACCGCCTCGAGGCGCTCCTCGACGCCATGCGCGAGCAGGTCGAGGCCCACCGGGCGACGCCGATGATCGGCCGCTCGCACGGCATCCACGCCGAGCCGATCACCTTCGGCCTCGCGCTCGCGGGGCACCTCGCCGAGCTCACCCGCGCGCGGGCCCGCCTGCGCACGGCCCGCGACGAGGTCGCCGTCGGCAGCCTCTCGGGCGCGGTCGGAACCTACGCGCACCTCTCGCCGGCCTTCGAGCAGCGCGCCCTCGGGTCGCTGGGCCTCGGCGTCGAGACGGTCGCCACGCAGGTGATTCCGCGCGACCGGCACGCGGCGTACTTCTCCGCGCTGGCGGTCGTGGCGGGCGCGGTCGAGCGCTTCGCGGTGCAGGTGCGCCACTGGCAGCGGTCTGAAGTGATGGAGGCCGAGGAGGCCTTCTCGGTCGGGCAGAAGGGCTCGTCGGCGATGCCGCACAAGCGCAACCCGATCCTCTCGGAGAACCTCTGCGGGCTGGCGCGCATGATGCGGGCCTACGCGGGCGCGGCGCTGGAGAACACCGCGCTCTGGCACGAGCGCGACATCTCGCACTCCTCGGCCGAGCGCATGCTGGCGCCCGACGCGACGACCACGCTGGGCTTCATGCTCTCGCGCGCGGCGACCCTCGTGCGCGGCCTCGTGGTCTACCCGGCGAACCTGCGGGAGAACCTCGACGGCGCGCGCGGGCTCTGGGCGAGCGAGGCGGTGCTGCTCGCGCTGGTGGCCTCGGGCACGGGCCGGCAGGAGGGCTACGTGCTGGTGCAGCGCAACGCGATGCGGGCGTGGAAGGGCGAGGGGGATTTCCGCGCGCTCCTGGGCGAAGATGCCGAGGTGAGCGCACGACTGCCGCCCGACGTCCTCGACGCGTGCTTCGACCTGACGCACGCCCTCCGCCACGTCGACGCGGTGATCACCCGCGCGGTGGAGGCGTCGCGATGATCGACGAGGCCACGCTGCGCGCCGCGCTCGCGCACCCGCTGGAGTCCGTCGCGCTCCCCGGGCTCGGCAGGTTCTACGGCGGCAAGGTGCGCGACAACTGGTCGCTCGCCGACGGGCGCCGGGTGCTCGTCACCACCGACCGCATCTCCGCCTTCGACCGCGTGCTCGGCACCATCCCCCTCAAGGGACAGGTGCTCTCGCAGCTGAGCGCGTTCTGGTTCGAGCGCACCGCCGACGTGGCGCCCAACCACCTCATCGCGTCGCCCGACCCCAACGTGGCGATCGCGTGGGAGTGCGATCCGCTGCCGGTCGAGGTCGTGGTGCGCTCGTACCTCACGGGCGTGACGAGCACCTCGGTGTGGACGGCCTACGCGCGCGGCGACCGCGAGTTCTGCGGCCACGCCCTGCCCGACGGGCTGCGCAAGAACGACCCGCTGCCCGGGGCGATCGTGACGCCGAGCACCAAGGCGCCGAAGGGCGGGCACGACGTGTCGGTGTCGGCCGCGCGCCTCGTCGCCGACGGGGTGATCTCCGCCGACGACATGGCGGAGGTGTCCCGCATCGCGCTGGCGCTCTTCGCGCGGGGGCAGGCGTGGTGCGCCGAGCGGGGGCTGATCCTGGTCGACACGAAGTACGAGTTCGGCCGGCTGCCGCTGGCGCGGGGCGGCGGCATCGCGGTCATCGACGAGGTGCACACGCCCGACTCGTCGCGCTTCTGGTTCGCGGAGAGCTACGCCGAGCGGCACGCCCGCGGGGAGGAGCCCGAGAGCTTCGACAAGGAGTACGTGCGGCGCTGGCTGGCGGCGCTGGGCTTCACGGGCGACGGCGAGATTCCGCCGCTGACCGACGAGGTGCGGATGGAGGCGGCGCGGCGCTACGTCGAGGCCTTCGAGCGCATCACCGGTCGGCCCTTCGTGGCTGACCTGCGTCCCCCGCAGGCGCGCATCGAGGCGGCCCTCGCGGCCGTCGGGTTGTAGAACGGAGCCAATGACGATGAGAGCCAGGGTGACGGTGACGCTGAAGCGCGAGGTGCTCGATCCGCAGGGCGAGGCGATCCGCCGCGGCTTCGACGCGCTGGGCCTGCAGGGCGTGCGCGAGGTGCGGGTGGGCAAGGTGATCGAGGTCGAGCTCGACGACGCGGTGGCCGACGCCCCCCGGCTGCTGCGCGAGGCGGCCGACAAGCTGCTGGCCAACCCGGTGATGGAAGATTTCACGGTGGAGATCCTCGGGGCGGAGGGGACGTCGACGACGTGAGGTGGCGCCCGATCCTGGCGGCGGCGGCCGCGCTCGCGGGCTGCGGCGACGTCCCGGCGCCCGAAGACGTGCCCCGCTACGACGCGCGCGACGCGGTGGTCGAGGAGCGCTTCGACGCCGCGGTGACCGACGTGCCCGGGCGCTTCGACGTGATCCCCTCGATCGACGTGATCGCGCTCGGCGACGCGGCATCGGCCGCCGACGCCGGGCCCGCCGACGACGCCGCGGCCTGCCAGGCCGTCTCGGAGGACTACGCCTCCGCGGTGCGCGACGCCCAGAGCTGCCGCGTCGACGGCGAGTGCGACGCCCCGGTGTGCGAGACGCTCTGCTGCGCCTGCCAGGTCTACGTGAGCACCACGGCGTCGGCCTTCGCGCGGCTCCAGCTCTTGCGCGAGCGCTGGGCGGCGCTGGGCTGCGCGACGATGGGGCGCTGCGCGGGCGGCGGCGGCTGCGGC
>JAQBQI010000066.1 GCA_028287085.1 Myxococcaceae bacterium | reverse complement strand
GTTGCCCGGGGCTGTCGGACCGAAATCCGCTTCGTCTTCCGGAAGGAAACGTCGGGCTCGAAGGCGTGCCGCCCGGTGGATTCCTGTTCGACAGCCCCGGGCAACGCCCGGGGCGCCGTCCTGTTATTGCCTGGGGTGAGGGCCAGCGCCCGAACCCCAGCGACCCCAGTGGGCAGCACTCCGTCGCGATGGGTAGAAACGAAAGGGCTTCAGCCCCTCGGCATCAGCCGAGCGGTGCGACTTCGATCACCCCGCGCGGGGCGTGACAGGCCCGCGGGGGAGGGGCTATAGCCAACGGGTTACGGAGGTAATCAGCGATGGCGACGCAGGTGAGTGAAGTCGAGCAGCGGGTGGTGGAGATCCTGAAGGCGGCGGGCTATCCGTTCGTGAAGGAGGAGGGGCGCTGCCGGGTCGAGCGCGGGTCGACGGCGGTCTTCGTCTCGGCCCACGCGTGGCAGGACCGCTACACCATCATCGAGCTGGTGTGCCCGGTGCTCAACGGCGTCGAGGTGAGCGAAGACCTCTTGAAGCGCCTCAACGAGCTCAACGAGAAGCTCTATTTCGGCAAGGCCTACTGGCGCAACAAGGAGGTCTGGATCGCCCACAACCTCCTCGGCGACCACCTCGACAGCGACGAGCTCATCGCGTGCGTGGGGATGATGGCGGTGGTGGCCGACCACCTCGACGACGAGCTCAAGGCGCGCTTCGGCGGCCAGCGGTGGCGCGAGTCGAAGCCCTGAGCGCGCCGTGCGCCGCGCGGCCCTGGGTTTACTGATCGCTGTATTCGGGGGCTGCGGCGGGGGCACGACGGTGGCGCCCGCCGACGCGGGCCGCACCGACACCGGGCGGCGCACCGACCGGGGGGTGGCGACCGACGCGGTGCGCCCGGTGGGCGACCAGGACGGCGACGGGCTCTGCGACGCGACCGAGGCGATGACGGGCACCGACCCGACGCTCGGCGACACCGACGGCGACGGGCTCACCGACCTCTTCGAGCTGCGCGCGGGGAGCGACCCGTTGAGCTCGCGGGTTCCCGACGCGGTCGACCGGGTGCAGCTGCGCGAGGCGCCGGGCGAGGTCGTGGTGACCGAGCACGCGGTGGTGGTCGACGGCCAGGGCGGCGTCATCGCCGGGCTCTGGCAGGACCGCGGCGCGGGCGTCGACGAGCGCCTCGCGAGCGCGTGGGTGGCCTTCGAGCTGGTGGCGGTGGGGGCCGACCCGGCGGGGGTGGTGCAGTCGTTCAGCGGGTCGCGCTTCGTGGGCGTGCTGGGGCGCACGCAGCTGACGTGGCGGCTGACGTCGCGCTCGCGCGGGGGCGTGAGCGACGGGGCGGATGGTGGGGTGATGCGCCTCGGGTGCCGCCGCGCGTACGAGCTGGTGCTGGTGGTGCTGGCCGACGGCGGCGAGACGGTGCGCTCGCGGCAGCTGGTCATCGACGTGTTGCCGGCGCAGGGCGGCAGCGGGGTGTGGCCGGCGGTCGACGCCGACGGGTTCTGCCAGGCGACGAGCTGCCAGTAGGCCGGCGACGATCCGCGCCGAGCCCGCGCAGATCGCGCCGAGTCTGCTCAGGGTGCGCTTGATTTGCCTGCAAAACAGGCCTTTTCGGCGGGTACGGCCGTTGCTGAAACGGGCGGCACACACCCTCACAAGGAGACCCGCCATGACGCTGCCCATCCTCCGCGCCCTCGTCGTCGCCGCCGCCCTCGCCGCGTGCGGCGGTAGTGGCTCTACCTCCGCCGGGGCGATCCCGGTGCTCGACACGCCGCGCTCCGAGATGCCCGCCGGTCTCGCGGGCCGGTGGTTCTCCGGGACGATCTCGTCGATCCAGTTCTACTCGCCGACCGACGGGAGCTGGGCGCCCACCAACGGCTCGGGCTTCTACTTCGTCATCGATCCCGACGGGGCCTACGAGTACGGCGCCGTGATCAACTCCACGGTCTACAACTGCTCCGCGCAGCTGCGCGGCGTCGAGCGCGGCACCGCGGTGCTCGAGGGCGACTCCTTCGTCACCCACCGCCACGGCCGCGTCACGCGCATGGAGAACACCTGCGGCCGCTCGGCCGACAGCACGCTCGGGCCCGCGGTGCTGACCTACCAGTGGTCGCTCGACGACAGCCCCGGGCGCGAGCGGCTCACGCTGACCGCCCCCGACGGCAGCGCGACGACCTACAGCCGCTGGCGCTGAGGGGCGGAGCCTCGGCTGCGTCAGGAGTCGGAGCGACGCTCGCGGCCGACGGCGCACCAGAGCCGCGCGCGGCGGAGGCCCCCGCGGCTCGCGACCGAGTGACCGAAGCGGTCGTTGGACTCGTCACCGTAGAGCTCGCGCGTGGGGGTCCCGGGAACGAAGCTCCCGGTGCCCTGGTACACCATCGTCGTGCCGCGGTTGCCGTTGAGGAACATGTCGGCGGCGGGCGCGCCGACGAGGAGGTCGGGGTAGCCGTCGCGGTTGACGTCGCCCGCGCTCGCCACCGAGAAGCCGACGTTGAAGCCCGACATGGCGCCCTCGACGAAGAAGAGCAGGTTCGTCGTGATCCCCGACGCGCTCCCCGCGTAGACCTTCGCGTTGCCGGTGAGGCCGTTGAGGCTGTTGGTCATCGGCGCGGTCGGCGCGCCGACGAAGAGGTCGGCGTAGCCGTCGCCGTCGACGTCCCCGGCGCCCGCCACCGAGTTGCCGAGCCGGCTGAGGATGTTCCCCTGGAAGCTGCGCGCCGCGCTCGCCGCGAAGCCCGTCGGCCCGCCGTGGAACACCGTCACGATGCCGGCGCTGAACTGGTCGCTGCGGGTGGCGTTCTGCGCGCCCAGCACGAGGTCGCCGTAGCCGTCGCCGTTGACGTCGCCCGCCCCCGCCACCGACCAGCCGAGCCAGTCGGCCGCCACCGCGCCCTCGTAGACCCGCGCCGCGCTCGCCGCCGTGCCCCCGGCGCCGCCGTGGAACACGCTCGCGGTGCCCGCGCCGCTGCGCCCGCCCGGGTCGGCGAGGTAGGCCCCGACCACCACGTCGGAGTAGCCGTCGCCGTTGCCGTCGCCGGCGCCCGCGACTGACCAGCCGAAGCGGTCGTTCGTGGCCGTGCCCTCGAGCGAACGCACCGCGGTCGGTCCGATGCCGGTCGGGCCGCCGAGGAAGACGCTCGCGCCGCCCACGTCGGCGCGACCGCCGGGGTCGGCCAGGGGCGCGCCCACGATGATGTCGGCGTAGCTGTCGTTGTTGACGTCGCCCGCGCACGCCACCGAAATGCCGAGGTTGTCGCCCGCCGCGCCCTCGAGCACCCGCGCCGCCGTCGGCCCGATGCCCGTCGCGCTCCCGAGGAACACGCTGACCGTGCCCGCGTCGACGCGCCCGCCCGGGTCGGCGAGGGAGGCCCCCACGAGGAGGTCGGCGTAGCCGTCGCCGTTGACGTCCCCGGCGTTGGCCACCGCCGCGCCGAGGTTGTCGCCCGCGGCGCCGCCCGCGAGCACCCGCGCCGCGGTCGCCGGAATCCCCGCCGGACCTCCGTGGTAGACGCGCGCGTAGCCCGCGCCGAGGCGCCCGCCGGGGTTGCCCCCGCGCGCCCCGACCGCGACGTCGTCGTAGCCGTCGCCGTTCACGTCGAGGTGGGGGTTGCCGCTCGTGTCGACCCCGCTCGGCGAGCTCACCGCGGGCACGTGGAAGAGCCACGTCGGGCTGTACACCGTGTCGGCCGTCGTCCCCACGCGGCCGCGCACCCGCCAGAACACCACCGACCGCGCGGCCAGGTCGGCCGTCGGCCGCGCGCTGTTGCCGACCGCCGCGATCGTCTCCACCGGCAGCTCGCAGAGGCGGTCGCGGCACAGCTCGACCGCCGCCCCGTCGAAGCCCGCGGGCAGCTCCCACCGCAGCGTCGGCCGGCGCTGCGTCGTGTCGCCCAGCGAGACCGGCGCCACCAGCCGCGGAACGGCGCCGAGCGCCACGCAGCCGGTGCCCACGGTGCGCAGACCGGCCGGGCAGACGCAGGCCCCCGCGCCGCAGGTCGCGATGGCCACGCACGCCCGCCCGCAGGCGCCGCAGTGCGCCGCGGTGGTGCGCAGGTCGGTCTCGCAGCCGGTGCCCGGCGCCCCGTCGCAGTCGGCGAAGTTCGCGGCGCAGATGAAGCCGCAAGCCCCCGCCGCGCAGTACGCCGTCACGGTGCCCGCGCTCGAGCAGAGGTTGCCGCAGGCGCCGCAGTGCCGCGGGTCGCTCGCGAGGCTGGCGCAGGTGCCGTTGCAGGAGACCTGCGGGGCCATGCAGCTCGCGGCGCAGGCGCCGGCGGCGCAGGAGGTTCCGCCGGCGCACGCGGCCGCGCACGCGCCGCAGTTGGCGTTGTCGGTGCGGGCGTCGACCTCGCAGCCGTCGGCGGGGTTGGCGTTGCAGTCGACGAAGCCCGCCGCGCAGGCCGCGATCGCGCACGACCCCGCCGTGCACGCGGCGCTCGCGTGGGGCAGCGCGCAGGTGCGACCGCACGCACCGCAGCTCGCCGCGCTGCTGAGCGTGTTGGTCTCGCACCCGTTCGACGCGACGCCGTCGCAGTTGCCGAAGCCGCCCGCGCACGCGACGACGGTGCAGGCGCCCGCCGCGCAGCCGCCCGACGCGACGTTGGGGAGCGCGCAGGCCGCGCCGCAGCCGCCGCAGCTGCTCGGGTCGATGGCGGTGTTGGCGCAGAAGGCCGATGCCCCCGCGCCGCAGGTCGTGAGCGGCGCGGCGCAGGTCGCTCCGCAGGCTCCGCCCGAGCAGACGCGGCCCGCGGCGCACGCGGTGCTGCACCCGCCGCAGTGGGCGTTGTCGCTGCGGGTGTCGACCTCGCAGCCGTCGGCGGGGTTGGCGTTGCAGTCGGCGAAGCCCGCGGCGCAGGACGCGACCGCGCACGCGCCCGCCGCGCAGGTCGCGGTCGCGTTGGCGAGCGCGCAGGCGCGGCCGCAGCCGCCGCAGTTGGAGGCGCTGGCGTTGAGGTCGGTCTCGCAGCCGTTGGGCGCGGCGCCGTCGCAGTCGCCGCGTCCGCCGGCGCAACGCACGACGGTGCAGGCTCCCGCCGCGCAGCCGCCCGAGGCGACGTTGGGGAGCGCGCACGCGGCGTCGCAGCCGCCGCAGTTGGCCGGGTCGACGGCGGTGTTGGCGCAGGAGGCCGACGGGCCCGCGCCGCAGGTCGTGA
>JAQBQI010000065.1 GCA_028287085.1 Myxococcaceae bacterium | reverse complement strand
GTCGAGGAGCAGCGCGCAGCCCGAGGCCGCGGCGACGTGGGAGGCGTCCTGGGCGAGGCCGTCGGAGAGGTCGATGGCGCAGTCGGCGCGGCCGACCAGCGCGAGGCCCTCGGCGACGCGGGCGGCGGGCGCGCGCCAGCGGTTTACGAAGTCGCTAAAGAGGGCCTCGTCGGCGCGGCCGGCCAGGAGCGCGCGCAGCCCGACGGCGGCCGCGCCGGGGTGGCCCGTGACCGCGAGGGTATCGCCGACGCGCGCGCCGTCGCGCCGCAGCAGGGGGCCGACCGCGCGGCCGAGCGCCGTCGTGGTGAGCGCGAGCGAGGGGCCGCGCGCGAGGTTGCCGCCGACCACGCGCATTCCGAGGCGGGTCGTCACGCGCAGGACGCCGCGGGCGAGGGCCGTGACGATCGCGTCGGGGCTCTCGCGGGGGAGGGCCCACGCGAGGAGCAGCTCGGTCGGCGCCGCGCCCATCGCGGCCAGGTCGCTCACGGCGGCCTCGACGGCGCGGGCGGCGATCTCCTCGTCGGAAGCCCAGCGGCGGTCGAAGTGCACGCCCTCGACGGCCGCGTCGACGGTGATCACCAGGGGCCGCGGGTCGTGGAGCACGGCGCAGTCGTCGCCGATGCCGAGGTCGGGAGGGGGGGGCGCGCCGAAGAGGGCGCGGAGCCGCGCGATGCGCTCGAACTCGCCGGTCATTCGTCGCGCGCGAGGAGCTTCTGCCACGGCACCAGCAGCGCCACGGCGACCTCGCCGGCCAGCACCCACGGCGAGGCGAGCCCCGGCTGGTGCAGCGCCTGCGATCCCATCAGCGTGAAGACCACCAGCGCCATCGCGAGGCTCACGGGGAGCAGCGCGCCGCGCACCTTGCGGGCGACCTCGTTCTCGCGGCGCGGCATCGGCGCCAGCGAGAGCAGGGCCACCCGCAGCACGGCGTCGATGCCCTGCTTCGCGCGCTCGGCGCGGGCGGGGTCGGGCTGGCACTCGCGGTAGTGGCGCGCGGCGTCGGGCAGGCGCTGCTGCGCGGCCGCTAGCGCGACGAAGGCCTTGTGGCGCTCGGGGCTCTCCCACTCGGTCAGGAGGGCGTTCCAGGCAAGCTCGATGGGGTCGTCGACGGCGCGCACGCGGCGGCGATTGTGGCGGGGTCGCACCCGCCGGGCAACGGGGCGGCGGTCCTGTCGAAAGGTTGACCGGGCACGGCCGGGCGTGCGGTGAGTCTCCTCCCCCGATGAGCGACCGACCCCACGAGACCGTGATGCTGGACGTCGCCTGCGACGCGCTCGTGCCCGTCGCGGGGGGCCTCTACCTCGACTGCACCCTCGGGCGCGGCGGGCACACCCGCGGCATCCTCGAGCGCTCGGCGCCCGACGGGCGGGTCGTCGCCCTCGACCGCGACCCGGCGGCGCTCGCCGCCGTGCGCGAGGCCCTCGCGGACTTCGGCGACCGCCTCGAGCTGCACCAGCTGCCCTTCTCGCGCGCGGCCGAAGCGCTGGCCGGGCGCAAGGTCGACGGGGTCATCGCCGACCTCGGCGTGAGCTCGCCCCAGCTCGACGACCCGACCCGCGGGATGAGCTTCCGGCACGAAGGCCCGCTCGACATGCGGATGGGCGACGACGTCGAGGAGACCGCCTACGAGCTCGTGCGGCGCCTCAAGGACGACGCCCTCGCCGACGTCATCTACGAGTACGGCGAGGAGCGCGCGTCGCGGCCCATCGCGCGGTCGATCAAGCGCGCCATCGACGAGGGCGCCATGGAGACCACCACGCACCTCGCCGACGCCGTGCACCGGGTGCTGGGGTGGCCGCGCTACGGCAAGCCCGACACGGCGACGCGCACCTTCCAGGCCTTACGCATCGCGGTAAACGACGAGCTCGGGGAGCTCGAGCGCCTGCTCGCCGCCCTCCCGGCGGTCGTGAAGGAGGGCGGGCGCGTGGTGGTGATCTCGTTCCATTCGCTGGAGGACCGCATCGTGAAGCACACCCTGCGCGACGAGCCCGCGTGGCAGGTCGTCACCAAGAAGCCGGTCGAGCCGACCGACGCCGAGGGCGACCGCAACCCGCGCTCGCGCAGCGCCAAGATGCGCGTGGCCGTGCGCCGCCCGGAGGGCGCGTCGTGAGCACCATCCGCTTCGTCATCCTCTACGGGATGGTCACCCTCTCGGCGGGGTCGGCGTTCATCGTGCACCTCGCGCTGCGCAACCAGAACGTCGCCCTCGGCTACGAGGCCGAGCGCGCCCGCGCCGAGTCCGCGCGGCTGCGCAGCCAGATCAACCAGTACCGCCTCGAGCTCGGCGCGCAGCGCGCCCCCGGGCTGCTCATGGCCGTCGGGCGCTCCGAGCGCGGCATGGTCGAGCCCGACCAGGTGACCACGCTCATCGTCGGCGGTTCGCTGCGCCCCGGCCGGGGCAGCGGGAGGCCGCGATGAAGAACCTCGAGCCGCGCCGCGCGCGCTGGATGCGCCTGCGCATCGGCATGCTGGTCACCCTCATGGCCCTCGGGGCCAGCCGCCTCGTCACGGCCGCGTGGGGCCTCCAGGTCGACCGCCACGACTCGCTCGAGGCCGACTGCGCGCGCCAGTACTCGCCCACCCTGCGCCTCGCCCCGCGCCGCGGGACCATCTTCGACCGGCACCACCGGCCGCTCGCGGTGAGCGTGCCGTCGCAGGCGCTCGTCGTGAGCCCGCGCCAGCTCGCCGCCGAGCAGGGCCGCTCGCACCGCCGGCTCGACGTGGCCGCGCTCGCCATGCGCCTGGCGCCCCTCGTCGGCATGACCGGCGAGGAGGTGCGGCGGAAGTTTCAGCAGACGCGCCCGGTGTCGGCGGAGCGCCCGGGCGCGCCCGACCTCATGGGCTCGGTCGTGTTGAAGCACCACCTCACCGACGCCGAGGTCGCCGCCGTGCGCGGTCTGCTCGCGCAGGTGAAGCTGGAGATGCACCTCGGGCGCGTCGAGGGCGTCTCCTTCGCCGAGGAGAGCCGGCGCTGGTACCCCGCGCGCGAGGACGCCGCGCACATCACCGGGCAGGTCGGCTCCTTCGGCGACGCCCTCGACGGGCTCGAGCGCTCGCTCGACGAACACCTCAAGGGACGCAACGTCGAGGTCCAGGGCGTGCGCGACGCGCGCGGCACGCTGGTCTTCGCCGACGGGCTGCGCCCCGGCGAGGGCATGGCGGGCGAGGACGTCACCCTCAGCATCGACTCGACCATCCAGATGATCGCGTCGCGCGAGCTCGCGCTCCAGTGCCAGGCCGTCGAGGCCCACGGCGGCTCGGTCATCGTCACCGACCCGAGCACGGGCGAGGTGCTCGCGCTCGCCAACTACCCGACCTACAACCCCAACGAGTTCGTCGGCACCGACATGGAGCCGCGGCGCAACCGCGCCATCACCGAGCGCTTCGAGCCGGGCTCGACGATGAAGATCTTCACCGTCGGCGGCGCCCTCGACAACGGCGTGGTCGACCCCGGGCAGCTCATCAACTGTTACGGCGGGTCGTATTCGATCGGGCGCGTGACCATCCACGACACGCACCCCGACACCTGGCTCACGCCCATGCAGGTGCTCGCGCGGTCGAGCAACATCGGCGCGGCCCAGATCGGCGCGGCCCTCGGCGCCGACGGCCTCGAGCGCGTGCTGCGGCGCTACGGCTTCGGCGAGCGCACCGAGATCCCCCTGCCCGGCGAGGCCCGCGCCCGCTTCGGGCAGTCGCGCTGGGTGGACGCCGAGGTCGCCACGGTGGCATTCGGTCAGGGCGTGAACGTGACGGCGATCCAGATGGCGCAGGCGCTGGGCTCGGTGGCCAACCAGGGCCGCCTCATGCCCCCGCTGCTCGTCTCCCGCATCACCGACGCCACCGGCGCGCTCGTCGAGGACCACCCCCCCGGCGAGGGCCGCGCCGTCATGCGCCCGGAGACCGCGCGCCTGCTCGCCGAGATGCTCACCGCCGTCACCGAGGAGGGCGGCACCGGCGTCGAGGCGGCCATCCCCGGCGTGCGCGTCGCGGGCAAGACGGGCACCGCGCAGATGTCGAACCTCCACGCGCGCGGCTACGATCCCAACCGCTGGGTGAGCTCCTTCGTGGGCTTCGCGCCGGCCGAGCGGCCGCGGCTCTCCATCGTGGTCATCATCGACGAGCCGCAGATGCAGCACTCCGGCGCCGCCATCGCCGCCCCGGTGTTTCGCCGCGTGATGGAGCAGTCGCTGCGCTACCTCGGCGCGCTGCCCGCCGCCAACGTCGGCCGCGACG
>JAQBQI010000233.1 GCA_028287085.1 Myxococcaceae bacterium | reverse complement strand
CGGCCCTGGCGGGCCTGCAACCGCTGAAGTGGGGGCCTGGAACTGACCGCCCCGCCTGCGCGGGGCTATCTGGCCGAGCGTCGAGCGCTGGAGCGCTCGACGGGAAGGTGTCGTGACTCGCAACCGCCTTCACGGTGCCGAGAAACCCCCAGCGGCGAAGCTCATCGAGCGCCTACGTCTACCCGTCGAGCGCCCCGCGCTCGACGCTCGGCCAGATAGCCCCGCGCAGGCGGGGCGGTCAGTTCCAGGCCCCCACTTCAGCGGTTGCAGGCCCGCCAGGGCCGTCCGCAACCGCGGAGTGGGCGGCGGCGTCCCAGGCGACGGCCACCACTCGCTTGACGCCCATGGGCTCGGAGGGCCGCACCCCGCCGATTGTCCCCCCCGCGCAACCGGTGTACTCGCGCTCCCGCTACCCATGATGAACGACCTCTTCGCCCCGTGGCGCGACGCCTGGATGCTCCACCTCGACGACGACCTCGTGGTCGTCGACAAGCCCGTCGGCGTGTCGACCCACGCGCCCGACCCCGCCCGCCGCGACGACGTCGTCTCGCGCCTCAAGACCTTCTGGGCGCGGCGCGACGGCGTCGCCGAGTCGGCGGTGTACCTCGGCGTGCACCAGCGGCTCGACCGCGACACCTCCGGGGTGCTGCTCTTCGCGCGCCGCAAGGAGGCCAACAAGGCCATCGCCGACGCCTTCGAGGGGCGCGCGGCGAAGAAGCGCTACCTCGCCGTCGTCAGCCCCGCCCCCCGCACCGAAGGCGGAACCCTCGACGACCTCCTCGTCCCCGCCGACGACGGGAAGATGCAGGTGGTGACCACCAACCCCCGCAAGCCCGCCCCGAAGGGCGCCCAGCGCGCCATCACCCGCTGGTCGCTCGTCTCGCGCCACGGCAACCGCGCCCTCGTCGCGCTCGAACCCGAGACCGGGCGCACCCACCAGCTCCGCGTTCAGCTCGCCGCGATGGGCACGCCGATCGAGGGAGATCCCCTCTACGGGAAGGGCGACGCGCCGCGCCTGATGCTGCACGCCGCCTCGCTCACGCTGCCGCACCCCAACACCGGTCGCACCGTCACCTTCACCGCCGAGACCCCGAAGGAGCTGCTCGCGTGGGCGAAGGGCGAAGGCGACCCCCGCACCCTCGACGAGCGCCTGCTCGCCGCCGCCGACCAGCGCTGGGACCTCGCGCGCGACCCCGACACCACCGCCTTTCGCCTGGCCCACGACGGCGACGGCTTCGCCGCGACGCCCATCGACGTGTACGACGACTGGGCCCTGGTGCACTGCTACGACGCGGTCCTCGACGACGCGCTCACCGGCGCCCTGCTCGTGGGCGGGCTGCGCGGCGTCTACGTGAAATACCGCCCCAAGCAGGGCAACACCGTCGTCGACACCCGCAAGGAGGCCCTCGCCCCCAAGCACGCCGTCAGCGGCGAGGACGCGCCGGAATCCTTCAGCGTGCGCGAGCACGGGCTCCGCTACGAGGTGCGCCTGGGCGACGGGCTCTCCACCGGGATCTTCCTCGACCAGCGCGAGAACCGCCGCCGCGTGCGCGAGCTCGCGAAGGGCCAGCGGGTGCTCAACCTCTTCGCGTACACGGGGGCCTTCACCGTCGCCGCGGCCGCGGGCGGCGCGGCGCAGACCGTCACCGTCGACGTGTCGGCCACCGTGATCGCGTGGGCCCAGCGCAACCTCGCGCTCAACGAGCTCACCGACGCGCGGCACAGCTTCGTCACCAGCGACGTCTTCCCGTGGATGGAAGCGGCCAGGGCGAGGAAGCAGGTCTTCGATCTGGTGCTGCTCGATCCGCCGAGCTACGCCACGACGCGCGACAGCCGCTTCTCCGCGGCCTCGGACTACCCGAAGCTCGCCGCGCTCGCGATGGCCCTCGTCGCTCCGGGCGGGCGGCTGTTGGCGTGCACCAACCACCACGAGATCGCGCGGCTGAAGTTTCGCCGCTGGCTCTACGAGTCGGCGCGCGCCGCGGGCCGCGAGGTCACGCAGGCCAAGGACCTGCCCACGCCGATCGACTTCCCCCCGGCACCCGACGGGCACGCGCACCTGAAGTCGGTGCTCGTCACCCTGAAGTAATCGGGACTCGACACCACGACACGGTGAAGGTCGTATCGCGGGCCCATGATGCGAACCCGCGCCACGATGTTCTTCGCCTTTGCCGCCCTCGTCGCCGCGGGCTGTAGCTCGCCCACGAGCAGCGGCGTGATCCTCGACGGGGACGCGGGCGCCGACGGCGGAGTGTCTTCCGACCGCGGCGTCGTGGCGGTCGTCGACGCCCCGTTGACGGCTGGCGACACCGGCCCGGCCGTGACGCCCGCGTACGCCGCCTGCTCGGCGGGGCAGGCGTGCGCGGGCGGCACGACCTGCGCCGCCGCGAGCTACACGTCCAACGGACTCGGGGCGAACCTGTGCACCACGAGCTGCGCCATCGGCGCCGAGTGCCCCGCCTTCGGCTCGGGCTCGGCCTACCTCCCGACCTGCGTGGTCAACGGCGCGACCGGGGCGGGGCAGTGCTACGACACCTGCGCCACCAACACCGAGTGCGGCGCGGGGACGAATTGCGCGGTGATCCCCGGCACCGACAATCGCATCTGCGTCCCCGTTGGCGCCGGCGGCCCGGTCACCCAGCCGCTGCCCCCGGCCTACTCGTCATGCACCCCGGCGGGCGGCACCTGCCAGAGCGGCACCACCTGCGTGACGTCGGCGTTCACCCGCGCGGGCGCCGCGGCGGGAAACCTCTGCACCGTGGCCTGCACCAGCGGCAACGCGGCGATGTGCCCGGGCTACGTCGTGGGAGCGGCGGTGCAGGCGGTGGAGTGCGTCGCGCCGATGGGCAACCCCGCGGCGGCGCAGTGCCTGCGGCTGTGCAACCCCGCCAACGGCAACGCCGACTGCGCGCCGTACTTCACGCAATGCGCGGTGATCCAGATGGCCGCGGGCCCGCTCAACGCCTGCGTGCCCTGACGTTGGATTCCGCGGCCTGAAGGCCATTCCTTGCTGCAGATCGGGAGGGCGGGCAGTCCGCTGGGGTCGCTGGAGTTCGGGCGCTGGCCTCGTCCGACGGGGAGCGACCACCGACGTCCGCAGTCGCCGGCCTCGCCCGAAGGGGAGCAACCACCCACGTCCGCAGTCCCCGGCCTCGCCCGTCGGGGAGCAACCACCAACGTCCGCAGTCCCCGGCCTCGCCCGACGGGGAGCGACCACCAACGTCCGCAGTCGCCGGCCTCGCCCGACGGGGAGCGACCACCAACGTCCACAGTCCCCGGCCTCGCCCGAAGGGCTGGACATCTCCCAGAGTCGAGCTACCGCCGAGGACAGCCTGAGAGCGCGGAGGTGGTGATCGAATACCCACGAGTGCCATCACCCCCCGACAAGACCGGCGACTGCGGACGTCGGTGGTTGCTCCCCGACGGGCGAGGCCGGCGACTGCGGACGTCGGTGGTCGCTCCCCGGCGGGCGAGGCCGGGGACTGCGGGCGCGCGTGGGTGCTCGGACGTCGTTGCTGCACATCACGTGGGCCTGTTCCTGCCTGGGGTGAGGGCCAGCGACCGAACCCCAGCGACGCCAGCGGGCGGTGCCCCCCGCGCCCTTGCGGTTTCTCCTTCGCGACATTGCCCCGTCGCGCTGGCGCACTGCTTGACCCTGCCAGCGCGTCCCGGTACCTGACGACCCCTCTCATGGACAAGCCACGCGTCCGCTTCGCGCCTTCCCCGACGGGCTACCTCCACATCGGCGGCGCCCGCACCGCGCTCTTCAACTGGCTCTGGGCCCGCAAGACCGGCGGCACCTTCGTGCTCCGCATCGAGGACACCGACCAGGAGCGCTCCACCGACGCGTCGACCCGGGTGATCCTCGACTCGATGCGCTGGCTCGGCCTCGACTGGGACGAGGGGCCCGGCGTGGGCGGTCCGCACGGGCCGTACTTCCAGATGCAGCGGCTCGACCTCTACGCCGCGCACGCCGACCGACTGGTCGCCGAGGGCAAGGCCTACCGCTGCTACGCGACCCGCGAGGAGATCGACGCGCTGCGGATGAAGCTCCCCGAGAAGAAGCGCGACGGCTTCGTCTACCCGCACCTGTGGCGCGACAAGACCGAGGCCGACTGGATCCCCAACGCCCCCTACGTCATCCGCTTCAAGACGCCGCTCGCGGGCGCGACGGAGTTCGTCGACAAGGTCTTCGGCGCCATCAAGACGCCGCACGCCTCGATCGAAGACTTCGTGATCATCCGGTCGGACGGCGTGCCCCTCTACAACTTCGGCGCCGTCGTCGACGACGTCACCATGAACATCACCCTGGTCGCGCGCGGCAGCGACCACATCATCAACACCCCGAAGCAGATCCTGCTCTACCAGGCGCTCGGCGCGGCGGTGCCGGAGTTCGCGCACCTCCCGATGATGCAGTCGCCCGCCGGGCGGAAGCTCTCCAAGCGCGTGGGCGACGAGCAGGGCGTCGACGTGCCGGTCGAGAAGTACCAGCAGAACGGCTGGGTGCCCGACGGGCTGCTCAACTACATCGCGCGCTTCGGCTGGTCGGCGGGCGACCAGGAGATCTTCTCGCGCGACGAGCTCGTCGCGAAGTTCGACTGGGCGAACTGCGGCACCGGCGACGGTCGCTACGACAAGAAGAAGGCCCTCTGGGTCAGCGGCGAGCACCTCAAGCGCCTCACCGACGAGGACTTCGCGGCGCGCGTGTACCCCTTCCTCGCCCGGGTCGGCGTCACCATCGGCGCCGACGACCCGCGGCTCCTGCCCGCCGCGCGCACCGTGAAGACCCGCTCGGCGCGCCTGCTCGACGCCGCCGAGGCGATGGCCTTCTATTTCAACGACATCACCCTCGACCCGGCGGCGGCGGAGAAGTTCCTCACCGACGACGCCAAGGCGAACCTCCGCGCGATGGCCGAGCTCCTCGACGGCGTCGCCGACTTCACCGACGCGGGCATCGGCGCGGCCGTCGAGGCCTGGCTCGCCGAGCGCGCGCTCGACATCAAGATCGTCGCGCAGCCCGCCCGCGTGGCGCTCACCGGGCGCACCGCGTCGCCGGGGCTCTACGAGGTCATCGCCGTGCTCGGCCGCGAGGTCGCGGTGCGCCGCCTGCGCGCGGCCGCGGGCGCCTGAAGTAGTCCGCGGTGAAGGTCCTCCTCCTCCTCGCGATCGCCTACGTCCTCATCGTCGCGGTGCTCGCGCGCAAGCGGCTCCCCGAGCTGCACCCGCGGCGCTTCTTCATGGAGACGTGGCTCGAGGTCGACCGCGAGGCCGCCGCCGCGCGCGCGCTCCGCGCCGAGCAGGGCCTCGGCTACGACTACCGCCCCATGGTGGCCTACCTGGTCGCCGCGGTGGTGCTCACCTTCCAGGAGTATTTCGGCGACCGCGTCACCTTCAACCTCCTGCTCTCCCGCGGCTGGCTCATCGAGTGGGGCGGCGGGCCGCGCGGACCCGCCACGCACCACCTCCAGCTCCTGAAGCCCCTGCGCTGGGCCTCGCCCGCGGGCTACGAGGAGCTCGCCGGCCTCGCCTACTGGTCGTTCACGCGCAGCTTCGGGTACTTCGTGGTGCCCGCGATCATCCTGCTGATCTGGCGGCGCGAGCGCTTCCGCGACTACGGCCTGCGCCTGAAGGGCTTCCTCTCCCACGCGTGGATCTACGCGCTCTTCTTCGGCATCGTGCTGGTCGCGGTGGTGATCGTCTCGCAGACCGGCGAGTTCGCGAACTACTACCCCTTCTACCGGCTCGCCAACCGCTCGTGGAAGGACTTCTTCCTCTGGGAGTGCCTCTACGCCACGCAGTTCCTGACGCTGGAGTTCTTCTTCCGGGGCTTCCTGGTCTTCGCGGGGCGGCAGGCCATGGGCTCGTCGGTGCTGCTCGCGATGGTGGTCCCCTACTGCATGATCCACTTCGGTAAGCCCTGGGCCGAGGCGCTCGCGGCCATCCTCGCGGGCGTCGTGCTCGGCACCCTCTCGCTCAAGACCCGCTCCATCTGGTCGGGCTTCCTCATCCACGTCACCGTGGCCGTCTCGATGGACCTCGCCGCCCTCCTCCAGACCCGCGGCCTCCCCGGCAACATCCACCTCCCCGCCTCCTGGGGCTGGTAGGCAACCGCCCTTCGCGCGGGCGCCGACAAGCGCCCATGCCCAGAACCCAGTCCTTCGCCCTCCTCGCCCTCGCCGGCTGCCTCGACCTCACGCGCCCCGCCGAGCCCCCGTCAGCCCCCGTCAGCCCGCAGCTCACCAGCCTCCGCGCCAACGCCGCCTCCCTCGACGCCGTGCCCCGCGTCCCCGAGATCGAGGTCGCCTTCGACCGCGCGATGGCCCCGCCCGAGGCCGCCTCGGTGATGCTCTTCCGCGAAGCCCTCACGGCCGCCCTCGTGGCTGACGCCCGCGACGGCGTCGTCTCCCTCGGCCGCCTCGACCACCGCGTGCCGCTGCGCGTGCAGCGCGACCCGAGCGACCCCGCGCGCTGGTCGCTGCGCGCCGCCGAGGTGCTCCCGCCGTCGACCCCGCTCACCCTCGTGTTCAGCGAGCGCACCCGCTCGGTCGAGGGCCTCACCCTCACGGCCGACCTCGACGGCGGCGTGCAAGCCACCGGCGTGGCCCTCCAGGTCGTCGACGCCCCCGCGGCCGGACCGCTGCTCACGCCCGCCCTGGCCGACGCGGTCGACGCCGAGGTGGTCCTGCTGTGGCTGCGCGCCGACCGCCCGGTGCGGGTGCTGCGCGCCGACGGCGTGAGCCTCGTCGGCGACGACGGGAGCGCCGTCGCGACGCGCGTCGAGGCCGACGAGCGCACCCCCGACGCCGTGACGCGCGTGCTGCGGGTGACCCCGGCGCGGGCCCTGCGCGCGGGGGTGACCTACGCGTGGCGCGTCGAGGGGCTGAGCTCGCGCGGGGCGGTCGCGGCTGAGGCGATCCCGTGGCGCCTGCTGGCCGCGGAGCCCGGCGCGGGGGAGGCGGTGCGCTTCGTCGACGGGGTGGTCTGCGCGGCGGGCGAGGTCGCGATGAGCGGCGCGTGCGTCGAGCTCGACGACCGCGCGATGACGGTGCGCGCGGCGACCTCGGCGCCCGCGGTGGTGCGCCTCGCGGTGACCCTCGGCGGCGCGCGGCGGGTGACGGTCACGGCGCGCGGAACGACGCACCGGCTGGCGCTGCGCGAGCTCGCCCCCGACGTCGACGCGCAGTGGCGCCTCGAGGCGTGGGACCCGGCGGGGCACCTCGGCGACGTGCGCGAGGGTGCCCTGCGGACGAGCGCGGCGCAGCCCCGGGTGCGGCTGGTGGAGGTGCTGGCGCGGCCGCACAGCACGAGCGCGCAGGAGTTCGTCGAGGTGAGCAACGAGGAGGACGCGGAGGCGTCGATCGGGGGGTGGGTGTTGGAGTCGGGCGGGTCGCGCTCGGTGCTGCCCGAGGGGGCGGCGGTGCCGGGGCGGGGGAGGGCGGTGATCGTCGGGGCGGCCTTCGACCCGCGCGGCGTGGCGCGGGCGAACGACCCCGCGGTGCGGGCGGGGGCGCGGGTGATCGTGGTGCGGGGGAGCCTCGCGGGCCGGGGGTTGCGCGACACCGGCGCCGAGCTCGCGCTGTCGAACGCGGCGGGGCTGACGGTGAGTCGCTTCCCGGGGACGGCCCCGGAGCTGCTGCCGCAGGAGGGCGTGAGCGTGGTGCGCGCGGACGCCGAGCTCGACGAGGACGACCCGGCGGGGTGGGTGCGCTCGCGCGACGGCGCCTCGTCGCCGGGCGGGGCGAACGTCGCGCGGTGAGGGCGAGGACCTCGCCGCGCTACGGGCAGTACGACTGGTTGCGGAAGGGGTTGGGGCGGCAGGCGCGGGTGCCGCCGGTGATCCAACGGGCGAAGACGTCGGCGTAGTTGGTGGGGTGGCCGGGCGCCCAGATGCCGCGGTGGTTGGCGCGGGCCTCGGCCTCGGCGAGCAGCAGCGCGGAGTGGATGGGCTCCGGGGCGCAGCCGAAGTCGGTGTAGTAGGCGCTCAGGCCCTCGCGCACGAGGCGCTGCTGGAAGAGCTCACCGTCGACGAAGACGAGGCCCAGCGTGCGGGCGTAGGGGTCGAGGGCCGGCATCGCGGGGTCGCGCGTCGACGACTGCCGCACGACGACGAAGGCCGTGCCCGCCGCGAGGTAGCGGCCGACGATGGCGGAGGTCTCCCGGCCGAAGGCGGTGTTCTCCGAGGCAGTGCTGGAGACCGACTCCTCGGTGTTCACCCAGAGGAAGCGCACCGTGGTCTCGCCCATGATCGCGAAGCTGAACTTCGACGTGTCGCCGTCGAGCTCGCGCACGAAGCGCACCATCGACGGCGCGAGGAAGCCGCTCGGCACGTCGGCGACGGTGATCGTGCGCGAGGCGGGGCAGCCGCTGTCGAGCTGCGGCGGGCCGCGGTCGACGGCGGCGGGCACGTCGACGACGGCGCCGGTGTCCGCGAAGCCGGCGTCGGGGGCCGGGGTGTAGGGCGGGAGATCGTCGCCGCAGCCGGCGAGCGCGATCGTGGAAGCAACGACCGCGATGGAGAGGCTCAGGGGCGCGCGCATGAAGGAGGGTGAACCCACTATCGCCCCGCGCGGGGTCGGCACAAGTGCGACGGCGGGATTGGACAGGGAATGACCCCACGAAAGGCCCGCTGGGGCGCGGGATGTGGCAACAATCACGGCGGCATCGGCCATGACGACGCGCACCGACCCGAACCCGCGGCTCCCCCTGGCCGGACAGCTCCCCGACGGGGTGGTGACGGTGCGGGGCGTGGTGAAGGGGGTGGTCTACCGCACCGACGACAAGCGCTACTCGGTGCTGCGCATGACCATGACGCACGGCGAGGAGACGGTCATCGTGGGGCCCCTCGGCGACGTGTCGCCGGGCGAGTCGCTGCGGGTCACCGGGCGCTGGGAGCGCCACGCCTCGCACGGCCCGCAGCTCAAGGTCGAGACCTGGATCCCCGAGCTGCCCACGAGCGCCGACGGCATCGCGCGGCTGCTGGGGTCGGGCTTCGTCAAGGACATCGGGCCGAAGCTCGCGCAGCGCATCGTCGAGCGCTTCGGGGCGTCGACGCTCGACGTCATCGCCGACCACCCGCAGCGGCTGAGCGAGGTCGAGGGCATCGGCGGCCGGCGGGCCGAGCGCATCCAGGAGGTCTTCCGCGTGCGGCGCGCGGAGGTCGAGACGCGGAGCTTCCTCGCGGGCCTCAACGTGGGCCCCGGCCTCGCGCGGCGCATCTGGGAGCGCTTCGGCGTGGAGTCGTCGGCCGTGGTGCGGGAGAACCCCTACCGCCTCGCCGAGGAGGTGAAGGGCATCGGCTTTCTCACCGCCGACGCCATCGCGCGGGCGCAGGGCGTGCTCGCCGACGACCCGCGGCGCATCGCCGGGGCGGTGCTCTTCCTGCTGCTGGAGGCGGTCGACGACGGGCACACGGCGCTGCCGCCCGACGAGCTCGCGGTGCTGGCCGACCGCTTCTCCATTCCCCCCGAGTCGGTGCGCACGGCGCTCGTCGAGCTCGCCCTCCACCGCACCGTCATCCGCGACCAGGACCTCGTCTACCCGCCCCCCCTCTTCGACGCCGAGGTGCGGTTGGCGCGCGACCTCGCGGCGCAGATCCGCCGCCCGCTGAAGCCCGTGCGGCGCGAGGCGCTGACCGTGCCCGAGGTGCGCGAGGCGCTCGATCGGCTCAACGCGAAGCAGCGCGCCGCCGTCGAGGCCACGATGACCGCGGGGGTGGTGGTGATGACGGGGGGTCCGGGCACGGGCAAGACCACGACGGTGCTCGCGCTGGTGCGGCTGCACCAGGCCGCCGGGCACAAGGTGCTGCTCGCCGCGCCGACGGGACGGGCCGCGCGGCGGCTCTCCGAGGCGACGCACCACCCGGCCTCGACGATCCACCGGTTGCTCGACTGGTCGCCGCGCATCCAGCGCTTCTCGCGCGACCGCAGCTCGCCGCTCGACGCCGACCTCGTGCTGGTCGACGAGGCCTCGATGGTCGACGTGCAGCTCGCGTCGCACCTCGTGCAGGCCGTGCGGGCGGGCGCGCGGCTGGTGCTCGTGGGCGACGCCGACCAGCTGCCGCCGGTGGGTCCGGGCACCGTGCTCGCCGACCTGCTGAAGCTCCCGGAGGTGACCGCGGTGCGGCTGACCGAGGTCTTCCGCCAGGCGGCCGCGAGCGCCATCGTGCAGGGGGCCTACGAGGTGCTGCGCGGCGAGGTGCCGCGGAGCTCCCCCCCGCGAGCGCCGACGGCGGAGGGCGAGGCCCCGCGGGCGCCGTCGGGCGAGCTCTTCCTGGTGCTGCGCGACGACGGCGAGGAGGCCGCGCGGGTGCTGGTCGAGACGGTGGCGCGGCACATCCCGCGCTCCTTCGGGCTCGACCCGATGCGCGCCGTGCAGGTGCTGGTGCCCACGCACCGCGGGCCCATCGGGGCGCAGAAGCTCAACGAGGCGCTCCAGTCGGCGCTCAACCCGGAGGGCGTGCGCGGCCGCCGCGGCTTCGCGGTGGGCGACAAGGTGATGCAGCTGCGCAACGACTACGACCTCGACGTGAGCAACGGCGACGTCGGCATCATCGAGGCGCTCGACGAGAAGACCGTCACGGTGCGCATGGAGGGCCGCGAGGTGCGCTACGCCGACGACGCCGTCGACAACCTCACGCTCGCCTTCGCCAGCACCATCCACAAGGCGCAGGGCAGCGAGTACGACGCCGTCGTGCTCGGCCTGCACACCAGCCACTTCGTGCTGCTCAACCGCTCGCTTCTCTACACGGCCATCACCCGCGCGCGCCGCCTCGTGGTCATCGTCGGCAGCCGCCGCGCCCTCGAGATGGCGGTGAGCACGCGCCGGGTCGTCGAGCGCCACGGGGCGCTGCTCGCGCGCCTCCAGGCCGAGTTCGCGCCAGGTCGTTGACAGCCACCGCCCTCGTCCCGATTCTCCCGCCATTGGCCGCCCCCCTGGTCACGGGTCATCCTCCCTTGCACTTGCTTCGCCGCGCCCTCATCGCCCTCGCCTCGCTCCTCCTCGCCGCCGCGCCCGCGTCGGCGCAGCCCGTCCCGCCGTCGGCGGAGGTGTGCCGGCGGGTCGCGCCGCTGGTCGACGGCGACAACGTCGCGGGCAGCACCGCGGGGCTCGCCGACCGGGCCCACGCCTCGTGCGCGCGGCAGGCGCTCTCGGGCGAGCGCGTCTACGCCCTGCACCTCGACCAGCCCTCGCACGTCGCGCTGCGGGTCGCCGCCGACTACGACGTCGCGGTCTACGTGCGCCGCGACTGCGCCGACGAGGTGACCGAGCTCGCCTGCAACGACGACCTCGAAGACGCGCGCCACGCCGGCGTCGACCTCGACCTCGCCGCGGGCACCTGGTTCGTCTTCGTCGACGGCTTCGACAGCGACAGCAGCGGCAACTACACCCTCAGCGTGAGCGTGCGCCCCACCGCGCCGCGCCTCTCGCGCGCCGCCACGAGACCGCCCGTGGCCACGCGCGCCCCGTGGCGGCCCAACTCCTAGCGACGGCCGCTACGGCGACGAGGCGCGCGTGCGGTAGAGCACCTCGACGCGGCTACCCCCGGTCGGGAGCAGGCCCGGGTCGATGGTCAGGCGCCGCGTGGCGCCGTCGTAGCTCCAGCCGGTGGTGAGCTGGGTGCGGGTGCCGTCGGGGGCGACGATCCAGACCTGGAGGGTGTCGGGGCGCGCGTCGGCGTCGACGGTCCACGCGTTGGCGCGGGTGGTGATGTCGCGCGCGAAGGAGGTGAAGATGGTCGTCCAGTCGGTGCTGCACACGCGGGCGGCCATGCCGCGCGTGCGCGAGGTGAGCGTGAGGTACACGCCGCCGCGGCGGGCGAGCGTCGGGCAGTCGGTGCGCGACTCGTACCCGACGATCGAGTGGAACACGTACGACGCGAAGCCCGGCCACGAGATCACCGAGGCGTGGAAGGCGTCGGCGCCGAGCGAGCTCTCGTCGTCGGTGATGGCGACGAAGAACTTCAGCGAGTCGGTGCGCGTGAAGCCCTGCCACGTCGGCTGCGTGACGACCCACTGGCGCAGGCCGTTGACGCTGTCGACGCTCACGTTGAGGTGCCGCAGGCGCGGGCCGTCGGCGCAGCCCGCCCCGCCGAGGGGCGCCGGGATGCACACCTGGAGGCGCCCGGTGCCGCGGCGCGCGACCATGATCACGCGGTAGTCGAGGCCGCTCGCGCCCATGATGGTCGCGAAGCGGTTCATGTTCTCGTTCACCCAGACGGTCTCCTGGTCCATCGACCCGGAGGTGTCGACGAAGAGCAGGATGTCGACCGGCGCGCGCGTCGCCGTCATGCCCATGAGGTCCTGCGCGACCTCGCAGCGGTTCATCGCCTCGGCGAGGGGGAGCCACGACCCGCCGCAGGCCGACCAGTGCCCGAACTCGCCCGTCCCTTCGCAGGTCTGCCGCCCCATCCGGCACATGCCGCGGAAGGCGTCCTCGGGGCGCTCGAAGCACATCTGCTCGGTGCCCGGCGTGCACGCGCAGTCCTCGTTGGCGACGCCGTCGTTGTCGTCGTCGAAGGGCGTCGCGCAGTTCTCCCGCGGCGTCCCGGGGACGCCCGTGTCGGCGGGCGGCAGCACCCCGCCGTCGCGCGGCGGGGTCACGACGCCGGTGTCGCGCGGGGCGACGCCGGTGTCGCGCACCGCGGGCCGATCGACGACCACCCGCGCGTCGACGCGGGTGCCCGCGTCCCCGGCGACCTGCGAGATCTCCTCCGGGGCGCAGGCGGTGAGGAAGGCGACGGGGGCGACGATCCACGGCAGGCGCATAGCCCCGGACGCTACCAGAGCCCGGCGCGCACCGTGACTTACCCCCCGGGCGCCGATCAGAGGGGGATGTTGCCGTGCTTCTTGCGGGGCAGGGTCTCGCGCTTGTCCTTGAGCAGGTCGAGCGCGCGGGCAATACGGTGCCGGGTAACCCGCGGGAGGATCACCTCGTCGATGAACCCGAGCTCGGCGGCCTTGAAGGGGTTGGCGAACTTGGTCTGGTACTCGTCGATGAACTGCGCGCGCCGCGCGGCGGGGTCGGCCGAGCGCTCGATGTCGCCGCGGTGGATGATGTTCACGGCCCCCTCGGAGCCCATCACGGCGATCTCGGCGGTGGGCCACGCGAGGTTGAGGTCGGCGCGGATGTGCTTGCTGGCCATCACGTCGTAGGCGCCGCCGTAGGCCTTGCGCGTGATGATCGTGATCTTCGGCACGGTGGCCTCGGCGTAGGCGTAGAGCAGCTTGGCGCCGTGCTTGATGATGCCGCCGTACTCCTGGTCGGTGCCCGGGAGGAAGCCCGGCACGTCGACGAAGGTGACCAGCGGGATGTTGAAGCAGTCGCAGAAGCGCACGAAGCGCGCGGCCTTCACGCTGGCGGAGATGTCGAGGCAGCCGGCGAGTACCGCGGGCTGGTTGGCCACGACGCCCACCGGGCGGCCGTCGACGCGCGCGAAGGCGCAGACCATGTTCATCGCGTAGTTGGCTTGCACCTCGAGCATCTCGCCCTGGTCGACGACGGCGGAGATCACGTCGCGGATGTCGTAGGGGCGGTTCGACTCGACGGGCACCAGCGCGTCGAGCGCGGGCGACTCGCGGTCGGCCGGGTCGGTGTTGGCGCGGCGCGGCGGGTCTTCGGTGTTGTTCGCCGGGAGGTACCCGAGCAGCTCGCGGAGCTGCGCGAGGCAGGCGCGGTCGTCGGGCGCGGTGAAGTGCGAGACGCCCGAGCGCGAGGCGTGGGTCGAGGCGCCGCCGAGTTCTTCCTTGCTGACCGACTCGTGGGTGACGGCTTTGATCACCTCGGGCCCGGTGATGAACATGTAGCTGGTCGTGTCGACCATGAAGATGAAGTCGGTGATGGCGGGCGAGTACACGGCGCCGCCCGCGCAGGGGCCCATCACCGCCGAGAGCTGCGGGATCACGCCCGAGGCGAGGGTGTTGCGCAGGAAGATGTCGGCGTAGCCGGCGAGGCTCTCGACGCCCTCCTGGATGCGCGCGCCGCCGGAGTCGTTGAGGCCGACGACGGGGGCGCCGACCTTCATCGCGAGGTCCATCACCTTGCAGATCTTGGAGGCGTAGGCGGAGGAGAGGCTGCCGCCGAAGACGGTGAAATCCTGGGCGAAGACGAAGAGCTTGCGGCCGTCGACGGTGCCGTAGCCGGTGACCACGCCGTCGCCGGGAAACTTCTGCTGCTCCATGCCGAAGTCGGTGCAGCGGTGGGTGACCAGCCGGTCGAGCTCGACGAAGGAGCCCGGGTCGAGCAGCAGGTCGATGCGCTCGCGGGCGGTGAGCTTGCCGGCGGCGTGCTGCTTCGCGACGCGGTCGGCGCCGCCCCCCTCGAGGGCGCGGCGGTTCAGGTCTTCGAGGCGTTGGAGCAGGTCTTCGCGCGTGCGGGCCATAGACCCGCGCGGATACCACGGAAGGGGCCCGCCGCGCGATCGCGGCGGCGCGTCACGGCACGACGAAGTCGAGGACCTTGTACGGGCTCGTCGCGGAGCAGGCCGTCCCGGAGGGCGCGCTGGTGCTGTGGGTGCCGGTGCGGGTGGCGCTGAGCGTCGCGCCCTGGAAGGCCTGGAGCGTGTACGTGGTCGCGGCGCTGACGCGGAACGGGATGGCGCACACGTAGTAGGTCCCCGACGGCGGCGCCGCCGACCAGTAGATGGTCTCGGGGCCGGTCGCGAAGCTGTCGTCGATGAAGGTCCCGGTCCCCTCGGTCTGGTGGGCGTAGTTGATGACGATGCCGCTCGGGGTCATGACGGCGACGTCGAGGTCGGCGGTCACGTTCCAGGTGAGCGAGAAGCGAATCGTGGCGTTGACGCAGCTGGACGCGTTGCACACCTGGCCCGCCCCGCAGGCCCGGTTGCAGGCGCCGCAATTCGCGGGGTCGATGGTGAGGTCGCGGCACGCGCCGCCCGGGCACGAGGTGAGCCCGGCGCCGCAGGCCGACGCCACGCACGCGCCGGTCTGGCAGGTCTGCCCCGCGGCGCACGCGCGGCCGCAGCCGCCGCAGTGCGCGGGGTTGGTGTAGCCGTTGACCTCGCAGCCGTCGGACGGGTTGCCGTTGCAGTCGCCGAAGGTCGGGGCGCAGGCCGCGACGGCGCAGGCCCCGGCGGCGCAGGCCGCGGTCGCGTTGGCCAGCGCGCACAC
>JAQBQI010000227.1 GCA_028287085.1 Myxococcaceae bacterium | reverse complement strand
GGTGTAGGCGCTCGTCGGGTTGGCCTGCACGAAGGCGATCTGCCGCACCGCGAGCTCGTCGAGGCGCTCCTGCGCGCCGTAGGCCTCGTAGAGGATCGCGAAGGCGGCCTCGTCGCCGGGCCACGCGTCGAGGGCGGCCTCGGCGAAGGCCACGCCGTGCTCGCCGCCGACGCTCTGGGCGAGCGACGAGAGCAGCCCGGCGCCGGTGGCGGCGTCGTCGGGCTGCGCGGCGGGGGTCTGGGCGCGGGTGAGGTAGGCGCCGGCGAGCTCGCGCAGCAGCTCCCAGTCGTCGGACTGCGTGAGCCGCACCTCCTCGAGCCAGGCGATCTGCGTGTCGACGGCGCCGAGGCGGCCGTGGAGCTCGGCGCCCTCGCGCAGCAGCATGGCGCGCACGAGGGGGTCGCCCGTCGCGGAGAGCTGGCGCTCGAGCAGCTGCGCGGCGAGCTTCAGGTTGCCGAGCTGGAGGTAGATCTGCCGGGCGGCCTCGATGGCCCCGAGCTGGGCGGGGTCGCGCTCGAAGGAGCGGGTGTAGTTCGCGACCGCCCGATCGGCGCGGCCGACGTTCTTGGACCAGAGCTCCGCCGCGCGGAAGAAGAGGTCAGCGGACGAGCGCGGGTCGGCGCGCCGCCCGGCGGTCTGCTCGACGAGGGTCGCGAGCTGCTGAAACTCCGCGCGGCCGCCGTGATATTCCCACAGCTGGGACAGCGCCTCGGCGTCGTCGGGGTTCTTGTTGAGGCGCTCGTAGCAAGCGTAGGCGGCTGGGTCCATCGCAGGGCGGCGCGACGCTATCACGGGCCCCGCGGCGATCGGAACCTTTGGGACCGCGGCCCGAAAGCAGCGGTGATCGGGGCGACCTCACCCGCGCTGCCGCGCCGCCCTCTCCATGAATGGAGAGGGCTCGCTCTCAGCTGCGCAGTTCGTGCTGAAACGCGGGCGTTTCCTGGAGCCCTCGCCATTCATGGAGAGGGCGGCGCGGCAGCGCGGGTGAGGTCGCCCCGGAGACGCGGGACTAATGGTACGTGAGCGTACCGAGTAGCGTAACGCCGCCGCTGGTGACGTCCTCGCGCTCGCCGCGCGAGAGCACGTTGTTGCGGTGGTAGAAGCCCTGCGCCCCGACGCCGAAGCGCCAGCCCGAGGAGACCTCGAACTGCTTGCCGACCATGACGTCGACCCCGACGCCGAGGTCGGCGCGGGCGATCACCACGACGTCGGAGACGGTGGTCTGGAGGTCGATCGTCGAGAAGCCGACCGAGGCGCTCACGAAGGCGCCGAGCGGCGCGAAGACCCAGGTGACGCCCACGCCGCGGCCGGTGACGGCGGGCGTGTTGCCGCGGGAGACCGAGGCCCGCCCGGCGGGGCTCGTGCCCGTGGGGTTGAAGGTGAGGCCGTTCCAGATGGTGCCGTGGAGGGCGAGGTTGGGGACGAGGTACCAGCCGACGGCGAGGTGCGTGCCGAAGGCCCCGCCGGAGAGCTGTAGCGGGCTGTCGTCGCCGCGCACGGCGTCGTAGCCGAAGCCCAGCGCCGCGCGGATCATCAGGCCCGCGTGGGCGGTGTCGGGCGGCGGGTCGGCGGCGGCGGGCGCGGCGGCGAGGAGCGCGGCGAGCGCGAGGCGGGTGGAGGAGCGGGGCACGCGCCCAACGTAGGGCGGGCCGGGGCGCGGCGGAGGGCACAATTCGCGCGGCGGGCGCCGTGTCACCATGGGCCTCCATGGAGACCGTGCATCGCTCCGAGGTGGCGCAGTTGACCGAGGTGCTCCGGCGCCCGCCCACGCAGCTCTCGATCGTCGGGGTGAGCGGGCCGGGCGGCGTGGGCAAGTCGTACTTCATCGACGACGCGCTGACCGCGGCCGACCCGGCGGCGCTGGGCCTGCTGCGGCTGCGCGTCGACGGCGCCAACCGCGAGTCGATCGGGGACTTCTTCGCGCTGCTCGAGCAGCTCATGCCGCGCAGCCTCGAGGCGCCCGCCCGCGCCGAGGCCGACTACTTCCCGCAGGTGCGCCGCGTGGCGGCCGCCCACCGCGGCCTCGTCGACGCCGTCGCCGAAGACCTCGCCCCCGCCCGCGACGAGGTGAAGAAGATCGCGCTGGCGCTCTTGCGCGCGGGCCACCGGCTCAACGAGAGCGTGCCCAAATCGCGGGGCTACCTCGACGTCGCCGCGCTCGGGGTCTCCGAGGCCGCCGTCGCCGCGAACTTCGACGCCGCCTGGGACGTCCTCGACACCCTCGCCCCGCTGCGCCAGTCGACGCGCCTCCCGGGGCCGCTGCGCGACCTGCTCGGCGTGACCTTCCAGAACCGCGTGCGCGCCGACCTCTACGGCGTCACCGCCGACGCGATGCTCACCGACCTCGCGGCCGCCCTGCGCGGCTACCGCCCGCAGGACTGGCACCGCGTGACGCACCACCCCATCGGCGCCACCACCAACGACCTGCTGCTGATCGTCGACGACTTCGAGGCGCTCGCGCCGACGCTGGAGGAGTTCCTCGTGGGGGCGCTGATTCCGCGGCTGGCGCGGGCGTCGTTCAAGACGGTGCTGCTGCTCGCCGGGCGCGACGACCTCGACGCCATGAGCCCCTCGTGGGCGCAGCACTGCCAGCGCTACGTCGCGCTCCAGGTGCGGCTGAAGCCCTTCGACCGCGCCACCGCGTTCGAGGCGCTCGCGAAGGCGGAGGTGCCCGAGGCGCGGCGCGAGGCGCTCTACGAGGCGACGCAGGGCTTCCCCTACCTGCTCAACCTCGTGCTCGAAGAGGCGGGCCAGGAGGGGGCCGACTCGGCGCTCTTCCTGAAGAAGTTCCACGACCGTACGACCCGGTGGATGACCGTGGAGGAGCGCGGCTGGTTCGTGCGCGTCTGCTACCTCGACGCGGTCAACGAGGACACCCTCGCGCGCCTCTTCCCGGAGGCCCTGGTGACGCGCGTGCAGGATTGGTTCGAGCGCGAACCATCCATCCGCGACCCGGCGGCGGACGCCTTCCGGGTGCGCCCGCTCATCCGCGACAAGGTGCTGCGCTACCAGGCGCTGCGCTCGCCGCAGAAGCACCGCGACCTGCTCGCGCTGGCCGCGGCCCCGGGCGAGGAAGGCGCCGCCCGATGAGTCTCCCCAGCGGGCAGCGGGTGGTCGTCTCCGAGCTCGGCGACGAGCCCCTCGACGCCATCGAGCACCACGCCGCGCTGGTCGCGATGCCCGCGCCCGACCCCGCGACGCTGGGCGAGCGCGACGTGCTCATCGCCGTCGCGAGCGCCGCGGTCGGCTGGGTCGACCTGCTGATGACGAGCGGGCAGTACCAGCACCCGCCGAAGCCGCCGTACACGCCGGGCCTGGAATACGCGGGCACGGTGGTGTGGAAGGGCGCCGCCGCGGCGGGCGTCGCGCTGGGCGATCGGGTGCTGGTCGACGGGCTGCTCGCCGGGCCGCGCTCGCTCGGCGACTACCAGGCCTACGGGGGATTCGCGTCGTACGGGGTCGCGCCCGTCGAGGCGGTGCATCGCGTGCCGGAGGGGCTCGACTTCGACCAGGCGTGCAGTCTGTTGGGCAGCTACGAGACTGCCTATCACTGCCTCGTGACGCGCGGCCGGGTGCGGGCCGGGGAGGTGGTGTTGATCCACGGCGCGTCGGGCGCGACGGGGCTCGCGGCGGTGCACCTGGCGAAGCGCCTCGGCGCGACGGTGATCGCGACGGGCCGCTCGGCGGAGAAGCTCGCGGTGGTGCAGCGCGAGGGCGCCGACCACGTGGTGCCGACGGGCGACGGGCGGTGGCGCGACGCGGTGAAGGCGCTGACGGGCGGGCGCGGCGTCGACGTGGTCTACGACGGCGTGGGCGGCGAGGTGTCGCTGGAGAGCCTGCGCTGCGTGCGCTTCGGCGCGCGGTACCTGATCGTGGGCTGGGCCGCGACGCCCTTCGTGGCGAAGGGCAAGGGGCAGCGCGGGGCGCCCAACGCCAACCAGCTGCCGACGAACCTCATCATGATGAGGGGCCTCGACGTGCTCGGCTGCCCGACGGTGATCTCGACGGTCAACGACCCGTCGCTGCGCCCGCCGAGGCTCGCGTACGTGCTGGGCTGGGCCGCCGAGGGGACGCTGCGGCCGCACGTGTCGCACCGCTTCGCGCTGGCGGACTTCAAGGACGCGATGCTGGCGAAGTGGCGCGGCGAGGTGACCGGCGGCTGCGTGCTGCGGCCGTAGCGGCGGGCGCGCACCGTCGCCTTCGCGCTAGCCTCTGCCGTCATGGGCCCCACCACCGTGCGCCGCGCGATCGTGACGGGCGCCTCCCGCGGCATCGGCCGATCGCTCGCGCTCCGGCTCGCCCGCGACGGCGTCGAGGTGATCGCGGTCGCCCGCACGGCCGCGGCGCTGGCGGAGCTCGCGCGCGAGGCGCCGGGGCGCATCGTCCCCGAAGTCTTCGACCTCGCCGACACCGGCGCCTTCGTGGCGAGGTTGCGCGCGCTCGACCGCGCGTCGCCCGTCGATCTGGTCATCGCGAACGCGGGCGCGGGTCCGACCGGGGAGGCCGCTCCGTGGTCGTGGGAGTCGGTCGGCGAGGCGCTGCACACCAACCTCTGCGGGGCGGCGGCGACCGTCACGGCGCTCACCGACGCGATGGTCGCGCGCGGGAGCGGGCAGCTCGTGGCCATCGGCTCGCTCTCGTCCTTCGCGGCCCTGCCGCGGGCCGCGGCGTACTGCGCCCCCAAGGCCGGCCTCCGCATGCTCATGGGCTGCCTGCGCCTCGACCTCGCGCCCCTCGGGGTCCGCGTGACGATGGTGAACCTCGGCTTCGTGAACACCTCCGCGCTGGACCGCGCGACCCACCCCCTCCCCGGGCTGATGCAACCCGACGCGGTGGCCGACGCCGTCGTGCGGCGCCTCGCCGACGACCCCGCCGAGATCGACCTGCCGCGGGGGCTCGCGCTCGCGGCGCGCGGGGCGGCGGCGCTACCGGCCTCGTTGCTGGGGCCGATCCAGCGCGCGCTGGTGAAGCTGCGCTGAAGGGGAGCTGACCCCGCGCGGCGCGCTACTTCGAAGCGGCGCGCAGGGCGGCGACGTTGAGGAGCGTGCCCACGAGTTCGACCCCGACGAACTTCCAGAGCATCGGCGAGTGGCCGTCGGTGAGCAGCGAGCTGAGCCCGCGGGTCGCGCCGAGAGCCCCCACCGCGAGCGTAAAGGCCCAGAGCGCCGGGACGCGCCACGCGGGGCGCAGCGCGGCGCAGGCAGCGAAGGCGCCGAGGCCGAGCTCGAGGCCGCCGTACATGGCGCGCAGCTCGGTCACGCCCGCGGGCGAGCGCACGGTGACGTCGACGCCGTGGAGCCCCGCCACCGGGTCCACCACCAGCCAGACGCCGAGCGCGAGAAAGACCAGCGCATCGATCCAGAGGGCGACCTTGGGCAACATCGTCCGAGCATAGCCGCGTCGGCCGATGGGTCGCACCGGGTCGGTCTCGGGCGCGCGTCACCGGAGGGCGGGCGCGCGCATCTCAGCCCCCATGCCGACAGAGAAGCGAGGCGTGGTGGTGGGAGCGGGCGTCGCGGGCCTCGCGGCGGCGCGGGCGCTCGTCGACGGCGGCGCCTCGGTGGTGGTGCTCGACAAGGGTCGCGCGCCCGGCGGGAGGCTCGCCACGCGGCGCATCGACGACGCCGTCTTCGACCACGGGGCGCAGTTCTTCACGGCTCGCGACGGGCGCTTCGCGCCGAAGGTGGCGGAGTGGCGCGCCGCGGGGGCGGTGGTGTCCTGGTTCGAGGAGGCGCTGCGCGGCGCGCGCGGGATGTCGTCGCTCGCGCGCCGCCTCGCCGACGGGCTCGACGTGCGCACCGGGGTCACCGTGCGCTCGGTCGCGCGAAGCGACGCGGGCTACGCGGTCACCACCGACGACGGCGAGCGGTATCCGTGTGACGTGGTGGTGCTGACGGCGCCGGTTCCGCAGTCGCTGGCGCTGCTCGACGCGGGCGGGGTGGCGCTCGACCCGGCGGTGCGCGCCGTGCTCGCGGGGGTCGCCTACGACCGCTGCCTCGCGGGGATGTTCGCCGCGCCGTGGCCGCCCGCGCTGCCGGCGCACGGCGTGGCGCGGGTCGACGGCGAGGTGCTCGCGTGGCTCGCGAGCAACCGCGCCAAGGGGATCAGCGCGGTCGACGCCGTGACGGCCCACGCGCTGCCCGCGTGGAGCCTCGCGCACTGGGACGACGACGACGCCGCGGTGCTCGCCGCGATGGCGGCGGAGGTCTCGCGCCACACTGGCGGGGCGGCGCGTCCGGTGGCGCTGAAGCGCTGGCGCTACGCGCGGCCCACGGGCTGCGTCGACGGACCGGTGGCGGTGCGCGACGGCGGGGCGGCGCTGGTGTTCGCGGGCGACGCGTTTCACGTGGACGGCGGGCGCGTCGAGGCGGCGTGGCTGTCGGGCATCGCGGCGGCCGCGGCGGCATAGGCGGGCCGAAAGGTCGAGAAGGCATCCACCCACCCGACGTTGCTGGCAGGCATCTAAAGGATCCCTTCATACTTTACCTCGATACTCGCTGGTTGCCCAGCGGGAAAACACGCGGGCAACCAAGTCGAAGCCCTGCATTCGCAGGGCTCCGGGGCGTGAGGCTCGCCTCGCGGGCCTTGCACCGAGGTAACCCGCGGGTTTTCCCGCCGGGCGGGGGCCGCATCGAAATAGCTGTGAATCCAGGCAGAAAATGAGGGGATCCCTCGGGGCAGGCAGCTATGCCTATTGCAAAGACAACTATTGTGCGCATCTCGTGTTGTGGTCGGTGCGCCGTTGCGAGCTCCGGACGTGGCTATTGGAAAGCACACTGGCCACGTCGTTACGCTAGTTCCGCACTCAGCAACCGATGCGGGGCCAGGTTGCACCAGAAGAGCCACACCCAATTTCCGGGCCCCAACGGCGCCTATTCGCACTGGCCGGCTCCGCGACGACGAAGCTGCCGCCTTACCAGCCATCGGACTTCAATCAATCCCCTGAGACGCCCCAAACGAAGCGCGACGAGCAAGCAGGGCGGTAACCAGCGCAACACACTTTGCACGGACACTTGCGTCGATGCCTCGCACCGCCGCAACTCGCTCTGCGAATGCCTCCAAAAAGTCCCTACCACCAGTCAACTTAATATCAAAGTATGAACGGGCCGACCCAGTGGCGTAAATCATGGAGTCGCGAAGTGCTCCTGCGCGGGCACCAGCGGTAACCTGCGCCGCTATAAACTCAGCGCAAGATACCAGCTTCGGCTCCGCATCTCTTTGCTTTTGCGCAAGCCTTCTCTCCCGCTCCTCCCGTTCTTCCTCCCGTTCTTCCTCCCGTTCTTCCTCCACGCGCTCCTCTTGCTCCTGGCCGGAGAAGGCGGCGGCAATAGCTCCCAGTCCACAACACGTCCGAAGAGCGGGATCGCTTGAAGCTAGCGCGTCTGCCAGCAGCCTACTATCGTGGATCCGAGATTTAGAGAGAAATAAATATACTAGGAATACAGCAATGAAGTCCTTCCAAGGCTTGCCGTCATTGTCACGCTCTGGAGCACACGAGGCCCACTGCAGGACGTCATCCAGCGAACGCAGTCCAATGTCAAAGTCATGCGCCGCCCACGCCGGCACGTTCATATTGGATCCGTCCGCACGGGGGACGCAGTTCCAGTCTAGTTCGCCGCTCTTCAGTGCTCTTCGGATGAGCGAGTGGAGAAAGCCGTCGTATCCTTGAAGGCCTTCAAGCGTTCGATCCGTCAGTTCAAACGCCTCGCCTGTGGGTGACTCCCAGGAAAGCATACTTGCTGGAGCGGGCAAGATCGCGTCCTCGCTCATGTCCCGCAGTTTGCGATAAAGGCTCCGGCGTTGCGAGGCAGGAATGCGCCCTCCCTGGTCCGCCAACAAGCCCCCGACGACTGGAATATCCTCCGGTTGAAGCGGAGATGAGAGAGAGGCAAAGAACTCCTCAACGTCGAGCGCTGGAGCCAGTCCAGCCCAGAGAAATAGTACGGTCCTCCATCGGTCGTGCCGTCGTTCCTCACGAAGGCGCAATCGATCTAGACGACGCCCGTCTGGCGCTGTGTAATGACCTTGAATGATGGCCTCCGCGACTAGATACTCAGCGATACTCTTGTGCGCGAATGAATAGGTCCCAGGCCCAACCAAGAGCCCAGTCCGTTCGCGCAAATCCGTAAGTACATCCAGTGGATGCTCGGGTGACCCGAACCGAGCCAGCGCCTGCTTTACGATGGACGCGATTGACTCCTCGTCCAACTCCTCGACTTCTTGGAGATGCATCTGCATCGCAATCGCACTCAGGACGAGAAACTTCTGATCCGAGTTCAACAAGACTGCGGAGGCGCCCAGCCCTTGGCCCCAAATGCCGATCATACCGCGAATGTAGCGCTTATATAGATTCGCGCGCCCTTCCGGCAGACTCCCGTCCATTTTGTGAACGAGCAGTAGCGTCGACAGCAGCAAGGGATTACCCGTCAGTGGTGCAATCGTTCGGTCTCTGCACCAAGCATGCGCGAGGGCGACCGCATCGACAGGCGATCGCGTGTTATCTCGGTTCCAAGCATGCGCGTGCCAGTTCGTAATAAACCGAACGATCCGGACGTGATCGAACGAAAGCAAATCGTATCTTCGCCACTTTGCATCTAAACCCTGCAATTCTGCAGTGGCAATCGGGCGCGATGTAATGATAACAGGGCAAAACTCTGCCGAGATGGAAAGCCCATTTATCCAATCAACCGCTTCGGGGCGCATTCTCGGAGGAATTTCATCGAATCCATCAAGAATAAACACTACTTCTTCTTTACGGATCCATGACTTCACTTGCTCGCTCGAAAGCTCGTCCGCCAGGATGGGGCCGACTTCATCCCGAAGCAGTTTCATCAGGCCAGGCAAACTCTTCCAGTCAATGCTTCGGAGTTTAACCGGGATGGCGATCCGCGCCCTCGCGGCTGTTGTTACAGCACTCGCAAGCCATCGGCACCAAGTTGACTTCCCAGCACCTGGCGGCCCATAGATGACTGACCGTCCGTCGTGACGAAGGAAGTGTTCTTCGATCATGCGCTCGGAGATGGCTGACGGGCGATGTTCCACTCCAATCTCCGCCGGAATCTGCTGGCGAAGTTGCGGATGAACGTATACCAAGTCAAACGCACATAGAATCGGCTGCTCTGAACGCAGGCCCGTAAGCTCAAGTTCGCGCCGCTGGTCTTGCCGGCGACGAATCTTCTGTCGCACTCTATCTTCATCGTCCTTTTGTGCTCTTTCTGTGGCTTCGAGTCGCGCTGTAACCCCCTTTAGATTTTCAGCAATTTCATCGAACCTTCGATAATCCTCCTTCCATTTGGATTGCTCCCAACCATCAATGGCTCCCGGCATTGCACACAGCAAAGCGCATACTTGGCGCGCGACTAGTTCATAAACAGGCCCCACACCATCTTCCAAGACTTCTTGAGGAAGTTTTCCGCCGGGATGCGCCTGCGCAAAGACCTTGTCGGCGTCAAGCGAGCCACGGAGGAGTCGGTCGGACTCGTCGACGAGCGGACGAAGGGTCCGGGCGCACGAGGCGACAACGAGCTCCTGGGCGGCGACAGAGATGTTCTCGGACGCAAAGTAGGGTGCCAGCGATTCGGCGGTCGTGAGCGCACAGCGCTCCACTACTTGCTCCATTTTTCGCCGCTGAAAGAAGCTCTTCATCTCCTCGCCCGCACTTTTGCTCACCAGCGACACGAGGAGCTTCTTCAGCATGTCGACCAACCCAACAGCGACAGTCTCTGACAGCATGCGCGGCACGCTACCAGAACAGCGGGCCGAGTCCACGTTCAGCAGCCAGAATGACCTCCGGCATGGGCGGCCGACCTGACTTATTTTCGGTGGACGCAGTACCGACTCGCGGACGAACTGGACTCCCCATGTCGAGGCGGGCTTGGTGGCCGCGCCGAAGCGGACAACGCGCACCGGAGCGCGCAGCGTCTAGGTATAGGAAGAGGAACACGGCACCCTCGCCGGCACGTGGTAGTGCATCAGCAACGTTCGCGGCGGTGGCACCTGTGCGCTCAACCGGGCCATGATTTTCGTCGGCGTCATCATCCAATGCGTCGCGCCCGCGCCGCGCGGCCGCTTCACCCGGTAGGCCACGTCGCCATCGGGCGAACGCGTCGACGGCGCGGTGCTCTCGTCGCTGGCGAGCAACCGCGCGAAGGGCCTGTGCGAGGTCGACGCCGTGACGGCCCACGCGCTGCCCGCCTGGAGCCTCGCGCACTGGGACGCCGACGACGACACGGTGCTCGCCGCGATGGCGGCGGAGGTCACGCGCCACACGGGCGGGGCGGCGCGTGCGGTGGCGCTGAAGCGCTGGCGCCACGCGCGGCCGACGCGCTACGTCGACGGCCCGGCGGCGGTGCGCGACGGCGGGGCGACGCTGGTCTTCGCGGGCGACGCGTTCCACCTCGACGGCGGGCGCGTCGAGGCGGCGTGGCTGTCGGGCATCGCGGCGGCTGCGGCGGTGCGGTAGGCGGCGTCGCAGTGCGATCGCGGGAGGCTTCTGGCGCCGCCTACGCGTCGAGCAGGCGCTCGATGCGACGGAACACCTCCCCGAGCGTCTCGGGGTCGGGCAGCAGCGTCACCCGGAAGTGCGTGCGGTCGTCGATGTTGAAGCTCGACCCCGGCACCACCAGCACGCGCTCGCGCTCGAGCAGCGCCATGGCGAAGCGCTGGTCGTCGAAGCCCGGGGTGCGCGCGCCGATGAAGGCGTAGAGCGCCCCGTGCGGCGCCGCGAGGTGCAGGTGCTGCGACCGTCGCACGCCCTCGATCACGGCGGCGCGCTGTAGACCGAGGCGGCCGTCGGGCGCGGTGAGCGCCGTGATGCCGTGGTCGCCGGAGAGCGCGGGCGCCACGGCCCACTGCGCCGGGACGTTGGCGCAGAGCCGCAGCGAGGCCAGCAGCTCGACGGCCTGGAGGTACTTCGCGGCGTGGTCGCGGCGACCGCTGAAGACCACCCAGCCCGCGCGCAGCCCGCACGCGCGGTAGACCTTGGAGAGCCCGCCGAAGGTCGCGCAGAGGGTGTCGGCTCAGTGCAGCGCGGCGGGCTCGTGGGTCGCGCCGTCGTAGAGGATGCGGTCGTAGATCTCGTCGGACATCAGCACGAGGCCGTGGCGCTCGGCGACCTGGGCGATCGCGCGCACCACCGCGGCGGGGTAGACGGCGCCGGTGGGGTTGTTCGGGTTGATGAGCACCACGGCGCGGCAGCGCGGGGAGGCGAGGCGGTCGATCTCGTCGGGGTCGGGCACGAAGCCGCGCTCTTCGGTGCACGCGTAGTAGACGGGCGTGGCGCCCGTGAGGGCGACGGCGGCGGTCCAGAGGGGGTAGTCGGGCGCGGGGAGCAGCACCTCGTCGCCGGGGCGCAGCAGCGCTTCGAGGGTCATCAGGATGAGCTCGGAGACGCCGTTGCCCATGAAGACGTCGTCGGCGTCGACGCCCGCGACGCCCTTCGCGCGCATCGCCGCGGCGACGGCCTCGCGGGCCGGCCCGATGCCCTTCTGGTGGCAGTAGCCGTCGGACTGCGGGAGGTGCTCGGCGACCGCGGCGCGCAGCGCGTCGGGCGTCGCGAAGCCGAACATCGCGGGGTTGCCGATGTTGAGCTTGATCACCGACTGACCCGCGTTCTCCATCTCGTGGGCGCGGCGGGCGAGCGGTCCGCGGATCTCGTAGCGGACCCGCGAGAGGTGGTCGGGCGTGGCGATGGGCAGCATCGGGGGTCGAGCTCCGGCGCGAAGGGGGAGCGGCCTGATCGCACCCTTGGCCCCGCATTGTCCAGACCGCGGCCGGAGGGGCCGGCGGGGCGCACCGCGGGGCTTGCGATCGCGTTACGATCGGCGCCCCATCGCAGAGGAAGCAGGCGGCCATGTACCTCGATCTCCGCACGTCCTTCGCCCTCGTCGCGCTGTCGTTGTTGCTGCTCGCGGCGGGCCCGATCGCGGGCCTCGTCGACCGCCTCGTGGCGCGCCTGGGGGGGCGCCTCGACCCCGCGACGGCGGGCGCCGCGGCGACGCCGTACCGCACGAAGGAGTCCGCGCCCGTCGACGCCTCGCGCGAGGAGAACCGGCGGCTGCGGCTCGCGCTCGCGACGACCCGACTCGTCGCGCTCGGACCACTGCTCGTCGTCGCGGCTTCGGCGTGGCTGGGGGCGCGATCGGCCGCCGCGCCCGTGTCGGTGCCGGTCGTGCGGGAGCACCGCCGGGCCGGGGCGGGCCTGCCCTTCGACCCGCGGCAGAACCGCGTCGCGGCGCTCGGCCCCCTCGACTACACGGCCGGGGCCGACGGCTTCCAGGTGCCGATCGAGTTCACCTTCCGGGCGCCGGGTCGCGAAGGGATCGAGGCGACGCTCATCCTCGACGTGCGCGCGCGCTCGATCCCCGGGCAGACGCCGATGACCGAGGGCATCTGGGTCGACGGCGTCCTCTCGGGCACGACGTGGCCGGGCTTCCGCGTGCCCGACGTCACCACCGAAGACGTCTCGGGTCGCAACGACGCGTTCACCCGCGCGGTGTTCGCGTGCTGCACCGAGACGAGCGGGCAAGTGACGCTGTCGCTCGCCGATCTGCTGCGCGGCTCGATGGTCACGCCTGCAAGCGTCCTCGCCGACGGCGTCCTCCAGGTGGTGGTCGCGGACGATGTGGAGGTCTACGGGGCCGGACTGTCGCTGTGTCCTCGGGATCGCCTCCCCCCAACGGTGCCCTGCGACTACGTCCACGCGCACACGGTGACCTTGGTGGGACCGGCGACCGCGAGGCCGTAGCGCCGCTTCCCGACGGAGCTCGAATGACCGCACGAGCGGACGATCTTCTCCTTCGATGACAGTCCATGGCCCTTTCGACCACGCTCCTTCGCCCGCGGTCATGGCCTGCGGCCGTGATAC
>JAQBQI010000846.1 GCA_028287085.1 Myxococcaceae bacterium | reverse complement strand
CGGGGGTAGGGCGCGCGGCAGCGGGGCAGGGGGCCCACGACCACAAGCGAGCCTGGCGCCAGCGTCACCCCTGAAGCGCCCGCACCATGGCGAGCGCGTCGCCGGTGGCCGCGCCCAGGGCGGTGTTGTCGAACACGCACCACACGACGCCGCCCCGGGCCGCCGCCCGCGCCGTCGCCGCGAGCGCGGCCACCCGCTCGGCGCCGTACTCCGAGTAGTAGCGCTGCGGCGATCCGTGGAGGCGCAGGTACACGAGCGACCCGGCGCCGCCGGCCACCGCCGCGCCCGCGGGCTGCGCCGGGTCGGCCAGCACGCGGGCGACGCCGTGCTCGACCAGCAGGCGCTCGGCGCCGCGGCCGAACCAGCTCTCGTGGCGCGGCTCGCACGCGACCAGGCCCGCGTAGAGCGAGCGCAGCGCGCGGAAGAACGCGCCGGCGCGGCGGCCCTCGTAGGCGAAGCTCGGCGGGAGCTGCACGAGCACCGGGCCGAGCTTGCGGCCGAGGGGGCGCACGTCGTCGAAGAAGTCTTCGAGCGCCGCTCTCGTTCCGGCCAGCCGCGCGTCGTGGGTGATGGCGCGCGGCATCTTCACGGCGAAGCGGAAGCCGGGCGGCACGGTGGCGCTCCAGCGCGCGAAGGTCTCGGGCTTGTGCCGGCGGTAGAAGGTGCTGTTGATCTCGACGGCGCCGAGGCCCGCGGCGTAGCGCTCGAGCACCGACCCCTCCGTCGGAAACGAGGGCGCGTGGTCGCGCGGAATCGCCCAGCCGGCGGTGGCGACGTAGATGCGGCGCGGCATGTCCCCGCGTGCCTCGGACCGCGCGGGCCCGGGCGCAAGGCCGGCGCTACGGGCGGGTGCCCGACCAGGCGGCCACGCTGGCCACGACGGCGAGCAGCTCCTGCGGCTCGACCGGCTTGGCGAGGTGGCTGGAGAAGCCCTCCATGAGGGCGCGGGTGCGGTCCTCCATGCGGGCGAAGGCCGTGAGGGCGACGGCGGGCGTGCGGCCGCCCTGGGCGGGCGACAGCGCGCGCACGCGGCGGATGAGGGCGTAGCCGTCCTCGCCGGGCATGCCGATGTCCGAGAGCAGCACGTCGGGCGGCGCGGCGCGCAGCAGCGCGAAGGCCTCGCCGGCCGAGCTCGCCGTGGTGACCACGGCGTTGCACTGCTCCAGGATCGACTGCACCAGCTCGCGCGCGTCGGGCTCGTCGTCGACCACGAGCACGCGCAGGCCCGACAAGCCCGGCGGGCACGACAGCCGCAACGACTCCTTGGCGGGCTCGGCGGCGGGCTCGGCCCCCGCCACGGGGGTGAGGCGGCGCACCGGCGCGATGGGGATGCGGAGCGTGAAGGTCGACCCGCGCCCGGCGCCCTCGCTGTGCGCCTCGATGTGGCCGCCGTGGAGCTCGACGAGGTGCTTCACGATCGCGAGCCCGAGGCCGAGGCCCCCCTGGGTGCGCGTGACGCTGGCGTCCGCCTGCCGGAAGGGCTCGAAGATGTGCGGCAGGAAGTCGGGGTCGATGCCCTGCCCCGTGTCGGCCACGGTCAGCTCGACGTCCGACGACTCGCGCTGCAGCCGCACGTGCACGCGGCCGCCCTTCGGGGTGAACTTCACCGCGTTGGCGATGAGGTTCCAGACCACCTGCTGGAGCCGCTCGGCGTCGCCGTGGATCGCGCCCGCGTCGGGGTCGAGCAGGAGCTGCAGCCGCACGCCCTTGGCCTCCGCCGCGGGCCGCATCACGTCGGCCGCCGCCTCGACGATCTGCACGGCCTCGACCGCCGACACGCTGAGCCGGAGCTTGCCCGTGATGATGCGGCTCACGTCGAGGATGTCGTCGACGAGCTGCACCTGGATGCGCGCGTTGCGCTCGATGGTCTCCAGCGCGCGCGCCCGCTTGTCGTCGGGGAGCGAGCCCGACCGCAGCATGCGCGCCCACCCGAGGATGGCGTTGAGGGGCGTGCGCAGCTCGTGGCTCGCCACGCTCAGGAACTCGTCCTTCGCGTGGCTCGCCGCCTCGGCGCGCTGCCGCTCGGACTGCGCCAGCGCGAAGAGCCGCGCGTTGTCGAGCGCCACCGCCACGCGCCGGCCGATCTCCTCGGCGAGGCGCAGGTCGTCGGGCCCGTAGCGGCGGCCCGACGCGCCCGCGCCGAGGCCGAGCGCGCCGAAGGTGCGGCCGCCGACGGCGAGCGGCACCGTCACGGTCGAGCCCGCGTCCGGGTCGTCGCCCGACTCGGTGACGAGCTCGGCGGCGCCGGTGCGCAGGACGGCGGCGTAGCCGCGCGGCGCGTCGTCGGGCAGGGGGCGGCGCTCGAAGTCGTCCCAGAGCCGGTCGGCCCCCGCCGGGTCGGCGTGCGCCGCGGCGACCAGGCGCACCTGGCCCCGCTCGTCGCGCAGGTGCACCTCGCTCCAGTCGGCCAGCGCGGGCACCATGATCGTCGCGAGGTGCTGCAGCGTGGGCGCGGCGTCGAGCGGCGAGGAGAGCGTCGAGCCCGTCGCGGCCAGCACGCGCAGCGACTGCTCGGCGCGCTTCTGCGCGTCGATGTTGGTGCAGGTGCCGAACCACCCGACGACCGCGCCCGCCTCGTCGCGCCGCGCCAGCGCCCGCCCGAGGAACCACTCGTACGCCCCGTCGTGCCGCCGGAAGCGGTACTCGATCTCGTAGGGCTCGCCGGTGCGCAGCGCCTCCGCCCACCGCTCGCGGCTGCGCGCGCGGTCGTCGGGGTGCAGCGGGTCGGCCCAGCCCCCGCCGTCGCTCTCGCCCCGCGCGAGGCCGGTGAAGTCGTACCAGCGGGCGTTGTAGTAGTCGTGCGCGCCGTCGGGGCGGGCCCGCCAGACCATCTGCGGCATCGTCTCGGCCAGCGCGCGAAACTCCGCCTCGCTCGCCTCGGCCTCGCCGCGGGCGGCCTCCGCGCGCGCGAGCCGTCGGCGCAGCGCGAAGCCCGCGACCACCCGGCCGAAGTCGGCCGCGGCCTCGACCTCCCAGGGCTGCCACGGGGCCGAGCGCGCGCGCACCGTGTCGCG
>JAQBQI010000827.1 GCA_028287085.1 Myxococcaceae bacterium | reverse complement strand
CGTCCACGCCGCCGTCCACGCCGCCGTCCACGCCGCCGTCCACGCCGCCTGCCCCCACTCCGACGCCGACCCCGACGCCCACGCCGACCCCGACGCCGACCCCGACCCCGACCCCGACGCCGACGCCGACCCCGACCCCGACCCCGACCCCGACGCCGGCCCCGGGCGCGGTCCCGACGGTGGGCGGCTGCGCGATGTTCCCGGCCGACAGCCCCTGGAACCAGGACGTCAGCGCGCTGCCGGTGCACCCGAGCTCGGCGGCGATCATCGCCAACATCCAGGCCCACGGTGAGACCACCATCAAGGCCGACTTCGGCTCCAACCCCGCCTACGGCATCCCCTTCTCGGTGGTCCCGGCCGGCCAGGCGCGCCTGCCGATCAACTACACCGCGTACGGCGACGAGAGCGACGCCGGTCCCTTCCCGATCCCGCTGACCTCGGTGATCGAGGGCGGCAACGACCACCACGTGCTCGTCGTCGAGCAGGGCAGCTGCCACCTCTTCGAGCTCTACCACTCGGTCCGCAGCGGCCTCGGCTGGTCGGCCGACTCGGGCGCCATCTTCGACCTCTCGACCAACGCCCTCCGCCCCCGCGGCTGGACCTCCGGCGACCAGGCCGGCCTGCCCATCCTCGCCGGGCTCGCCCGCTACGACGAGGTCGCGGCCGGTGAGATCCACCACGCGCTGCGCGTGACCTTCAACCACACGCAGAACGGCTTCATCGCCCCCGCCACGCACCCCGGCGGCGACGCCGACAGCACCGCCCCGGCGATGGGCCTCCGCCTCCGCCTCCGCGCCGACTTCAACCTCTCGGGCTACACCGGGCAGGCGCGGGTGATCCTCACGGCCCTGAAGCGCTACGGCCTCATCGTCGCCGACACGGGCTCCAACTGGTTCATCTCGGGCGGCACCGACGCCCGCTGGAACGACGACGACCTCCAGCAGATCGCGCGCATCGCCGGCACGTCCTTCGAGGCGGTCTACACCGGCGACGTCCAGCGCTGAACGGCCCGCGGCCGTAACGGTCGCGGCAGTCCCCGCCCGTACCCTCCCTCCCTCCCGCACCCCATCCCCCACCTACGCACCGATCTCCGACGGGCGGCCAGCAGGTCGCCCCGTCGCGCGATTGGATGACGTGCCGCCGACGCATTCCTGCTACGGCATCGACGATGTACGACCCCGAGCGCGTGGTGCTGGTGCGGACCCACGGCATCGTGCTGGGCGTGCTGCTCGCGGCGGTCGGCGTGTACGTCTTCGCGACCCGCCACTCGGGCTCGTCGGGCGGCATGTTCTCGCCGTGGTCGGACGCGGCGCTCACCCAGATGGCGCTGATGCTGCTCGGCGCGGTGTGGCTGGCCTACGCCTTCGTCACGAGCGTGCTGGCGCTCCTCATCTGCCGCACGCCGCGGTCGATCCTGGCGCTGCACGCCGTGTCGCTGGCCGCCTCCCCCGCGCTGGTCTACGGCCTGGCGACGCTGCACGGCTGACCCGCATTGGCCTTCAGCGTCGGCGCGGGCCGTCGCCCGGGCTGATCTCGAATAGGCGCCCCGCCGCCCCGAGGCCCGTCGCCTCGCGACGACGGTGATAGCGTCGCCGCCATGAGCGCTCGACGACTTCCCGGGGCGGGCGCAGCGCCGTTGCTCGCGGCTCTCGCGACGCTGGCCGCCGCCTGCGCGGACGTGACCCCCGCCCCGACGACCGACGCCGCGACGACGGACGCCGCCATGACGCCCGACAAGCCCGTCGACGTGCCCGCCGCCATCGACCGGCCCGACGCCGCGACGGCGCCCGACCGTCCCACCGTCGTCGTCGACGCCGTGACGACCGACGTCGTCCTCACGCCCGATCGCCCCGCCCCCATGGACGCGCCCATCGACGCGTGCCTCGCCTGCGGCGGCGCCTGCGTCGACCTCTCCACCGACTCCAACAACTGCGGCGCCTGCGGCCGGCGCTGCTGCCCGGGAAGCATCTGCTCCGCCGGCGCCTGCGCCTTCGGCTGCTCTGCCGGCAACACCCGCTGCTGCGCGTCGTCCGATCCCGCGGCGTGCAACTGCACCTGCCGCGACCTGACCACCGACCTCGCCAACTGCGGCGCGTGCGGCGTGGCCTGCGCCGTCGGCCAGGTCTGCCGCCAGGGCAGCTGCGAGAGCGCCTCGGGCTGCTCCGGCGGCGGGTCGTCCTGCGCGGCGGGCCTCTGCGCGTGCAGCGGGCGCTGCACCGACCTGCGCACCGACGTCGCTAACTGCGGCCGCTGCGGCGAGCTCTGCGTCGTCGGCGAGACCTGCCGCGCGGGCCTCTGCGCGCCCGTCGCGCACGACGCCGGCGCGCCCGACGCCTGACGCCCGCCGATGCCTCCGAACGCGCCGCCCGCCGCGGGGCCCTTCGGCCTCCCGCGCGTCTACTGGGTGCTCTGGGTCGGCCAGTTCATCAACCGGCTCGGCGGCTTCGTGCTCACCTTCCTGCCGCTCTTCCTCACCGAGCACCATCACTACAGCGACGCCCGCGCGGGCGCGGTGCTCTCCCTCTACGGGCTCGGCAGCCTCTTCGGCGCCTCCCTCGGCGGGTGGTCGAGCGACCGCTTCGGGCGGCGCCGCACGATCCTCGCGTCGACGGCCGCGAGCAGCGCGGTGCTGCTGCTCTTCGGCGCGGCGCCCGCGGGACCGCTCATCGCCCTCGCGGCCTTCGCCCACGGCGTGTGCAACGCGTACGGCCCGGCGCTCTCGGCCGCGGTCGCCGACGTGGTGGCGCCCGCCGACCGCACGCGCGCCTTCGGGTACTTCTACTGGGCGGTCAACCTCGGCTTCACGGCCGCGGCCCTCCTCGGCGGAACCCTCAGCCGCCACGGGTACCACTGGCTCTTCGTCGGCGACGCCGTGACCTCGCTCGCGCTCACCGCGATCGTGTACGCCTTCGTGCCCGAGACGCGCCCCGCCGCGGCCGTCGCCGAGCACGCCGAGGCCGCGCCCGCGAGGCAGTTGCACCCCTTCGCCGACCCGCGCTTCCTGCCCTTCGTGGTGGCGCAGTTCCTGGTGCTGGTGGTGTTCCTGCAGTCGTTCGTGACGCTGCCGCTGGAGGAGCGGGCGCACGGGCTCCCGGTCGGCCGCGTCGGCCTGGTGGCGGCGCTCAACGGCGTGGTCATCGTGGTGATGCAGCCGCTCTTCTTACGGGTGACGAAGGGGCAGCCCGCGTGGCGGCTGCTCACGCTGGCGGCGCTGCTCGTCGGGGCGGCGGCGCTGCTCGCGGCGACGGCGCGCGACCTCGCCGGCTTCGCGGCGTGCATGGCCGTGGTCTCGCTGGGCGAGGTCGCGTTCTCGGGCGCGGCGCCCACCTTCGTCACGGAGATCGCACCGCCGCACCGGCGCGGAACCTACCAGGGCGCGTACTCCCTCTGCTGGGCGGGCGCGTCGCTCCTGGCGCCGCTCGCGGGCCCGGCGCTGCGGGCGCGCTACGGCGGCGCCGCGATGTGGATCACGGGCGCGGGGCTCTGCGCGCTGGCGGTGGTCATCCACGCGCTCGGGACGCGCCGCGCGGAGCGGGCCGGCGGCTGACCACGCGGCGGCCT
>JAQBQI010000819.1 GCA_028287085.1 Myxococcaceae bacterium | reverse complement strand
GCTCTTCCGATCTGCCGGTGGCCGGCACGGGCCTCGCGGCGGCGGCGCAGATCGGCGCCGGCGCGCGGCACACCTGCGCGGCGCTGCAGGACGGCACCGCCCGCTGCTGGGGCTACAACCGCTTCGGGCAGCTCGGCGACGACACCGTCACCAGCCACACCACGGCCCGGGCGGTCACGGGCCTCGCGGGCGTCGTCCAGGTCGCGGCGGGCACCGGCCACACCTGCGCGCTGCTCGCCGACGGCACGGTGCGCTGCTGGGGGCTCAACCAGTCGGGCCAGCTCGGCGCGGCCTCGACCGAGTCCTGCGACGACGCCGGCACGCGCCGGCCCTGCGCCCGCACCCCGCGGGCCGTCGCGGGCCTCGCGGGCGTCGTGCGCATCGCGGCCCGCGGCTACCACACCTGCGCGCTGCTGCGCGACGGCACGGCGCGCTGCTGGGGCCTCAACAGCTACGGCCAGCTCGGCGACGGGACCACCACCAACCGCCCCGCGCCGGTGGCGGTGGCGGGGCTCGCCGGCGTGGTCGACCTCGCGGCGGGCGAGCTGCACTCCTGCGCGGCGCTCGCCGACGGGGGCGCGCGCTGCTGGGGCTTCAACAACTACGGCGAGCTGGGCGACGGCACGCGCACCGACCGCCCCGCCCCCACGGCCGTCCCCGGCGTCGCGGGCGTCGCGGCCCTCGCGACCGGCGCGTACCATACCTGCGCCGCGCTGCGCGACGGCACCGCGCGCTGCTGGGGGCTCAACTCCGACCTCCGGCTCGGGGCCACGAGCGCCGACCGCTGCCTCGACGGAACCAACACCAGCCAGCCCTGCTCGCTGACGCCCCTCGCGGTCGGCGGCCTCGCGGGCGCCGCGGGCCTCGCCGCGGGCGCGTACGGCACCTGCGCGCGGCTGGTCGACGGCGCCGTGCGCTGCTGGGGCAGCAACCGCGACGGCCAGCTCGGCATCGGCCCCACGAGCTACGGCTGGACCGCCACGCCGATGCCCGTGACGGGGCTGCCGTAGCGGCGAAGATCGCTTGACGCCGCGGCGGGGCGCGGGCAGTCACTCGTAGGTCGGTAGCGCTGGTGCTGATCATTCGCGACGTGCAGCTGCAGGCCCTCCGGCGGCCGCCGCGCGTCCCCGCCGCGACGCTCTGCCGCGAGCACCTCCGCGCGCACTTCGGCGAGCGCCTCGGGGGCGTCGACGACGGGGCGCTCGCGCGCTTCGTCGAGCGGGCGACGCGCGAGGCGGGCGGGTACGACCTGACCGAGCTGCGGGACCTCCTGCTCTTCCTCAACCTCTCGGTCGTCTACGGCGAAGGCTTCCTCGCCCACCCGGCGCTGCGGTGGGTGCGCGCGGCGCTGCTCGACGCCTCCGTCGGCGCGCCCTCCGAGCGCATGCGGCAGGCCTACGACGAGGTGCTGCGCCGCGCCGACGCCGCCGAGGGGCCGGCAACGAAGTGAGTCCCGTGTCCGCCGCGCTCGCGCTGAGGCAGTCGGGGGAGGCGGCGCGTCGCGTCGAGCCCGGCGCCGGCCGCGACGTCGACCCCGTCCAGCCCTGCCCGCACCGCCGCACGTGGATCGAGTTGAAGGTCGAGTGGGCCGGCGGCGCCCCGGCGGGCGGCGTGGCGTGGCGCATCGTCGATCCGCGCGGCGCCGAGCACCGCGGGCGCACCGACGCGGAGGGCGTCGGGCGCCTGGAGCCGGTGGCGGTCGGGGCCTGCGCGGTGTCGCTGCCGGAGATCGAGCCCGGCGCCGACGGCGGCGGCGGCGACGACGCCTACGTCGCCGGCACGAGCCGCAGCTGCGAGGCGGGGCGGCGCCACCGGCTGCGCCTCGGGGAGTGGGACCTCACGACGATCGACGCGGCCGACGACGGCGAGGCCGACGAAGAGGTCGACGGAGAGGCCGGCGAGGCCGACGGTGAGGAACCCTCCGGCGACTGGGATCTCACCGTGCTCGAAGCCCCGGTGGACGACGACGACTGAAGGCCGAGGAGCCAACCGCGATGCCGACGAAGTGGTTCATCAATCTCCTGACGGGCGACCCCGCGGCCAACACCTTCACGCGCGGGAGGTCGAAGAACCACGGGCCGCGCATCCCCCTCGTGGCGAAGCGCTCCGCGGGCCACCGCCCCAGCGCGACGCGCACCGTCACGTGGGACGTCAGGTCGTACCCCGGCACCCACGACCACCACTTCTATCCCACCTCGCTGCTGCTGCTCGGGGGGCCGACCGCCGAGGACATCGAGGGGAAGTTCACCAACGCGCTCACGCCGCCGCCCATCGGGGGGATGACCTACGAGGTGACGGCGCGGAAGAGCGACGGCCAGGGGGCGGCCAACGTCACCCTCGCGGCGCAGTACCTCACCTGGCGGCGGCTCTATTACACGGTCAACTACATGGACGACCGCTGCAAGCGGCTCTTCGCGGCCGTGGAGAAGGACCTCCAGCGGGTCTTCGCGGAGGTCTTCATCGACCTGAAGTGCTCGAGGACGGTGCCGGTCCAGGCGGGCACCGCCCGGCCCCTCGTCATGACGGAGCCGACCGGCCCCGGCACCCTCGATGAGTTCCACAGCGGGCCCAACGATCGGAGTCCGTACCAGCTCCGCCTCCTGCTGCTCAACGACCTCGCCAGCCCCGCTGAGGTCAGCGTGACCTGGACCGTGCAGCCTCCCCCCGGGCCGCCCGCCGTGCCCTTCGTCGCGCCGCCCACCAACGTCCCGACGACGCGGGTCTCGAGCGCCACGCTCAAGCACTTCAAGCTCGATTCGCTGGCGTTCCGCGAGATCACGGCGGCCGTCGCGCCGGCGGCCGACGCCATCGCGCGCTCGTCCGACGGCGAGGTGCGGCTGACCTTCGGTGAGGGGCCCGCGCGCGAGGCGCTCGCGGTCAACCGGACGGTGACGGTACAGGCGAAGGTCTGGGGGCGCGCCGCGCCGGAGGACCTCCAGCACAGCGCGACCCCGCTGACCTTCGTCGTGAAGCGCGCGAACGGCGACGCGAACAGGGTGACGATCGGCGACGTCGAGGCGTGGCTCGTGGGCACCGACGTCCACCTGCGAAGCGCGGGGCCCGCGACGGTGCGCGACCCCCCGCTCGAGGCGGCGACGTGGAAGGTCGGCGAGGCCGCCGCGGCCGCGCTGGGGGCCGGGCGCGTCCGGGCGATCGACGGCGCGGAGTGCGCGGTGTCCCTGGCCGAGTTGGAAGGCGCGGACGCCGGCCTCGACTCGGAGGCCGGCGTGACGCTCTCCTGCACGCTGCTCCGACGCGCCGACGCGCTGCTGGGCCCGTCGCTGGCGCACCCCGTCTCGGTCTCGCTCACCCAGCTCACCGCGGACGTCTCGAACGCGGACGCCGCCTGCACGATCGCGGACGGGGTGCTGCGCATCCGCCCGAAGCGGATCGTCGTGGACCCCCGCGCCGACGCGCTGCACGACGTGCAGGTCTCGGTCTTCGGCAGCGTGGAGAGGATGTCGAACACGCTCAACGACCACGACCTCGTGACGTGGAACGCGGACCACTCGCAGATGACGATCGCCCTGGCGTCGACGCACCACCCCAAGCTCGTCGCGGTGCGGGCGGCCCTCGCCCGCGGCCAGTCCGTCGAGCTGAAGGCGCTGATCATCTCCGCGGAGTCGATCGGCGGCGGCTACGTGAGGGGGTCGAACGTCGTCCTGCTCCCCTGCGCCGCCTTCGGCACCAACACGGACGCGGACGTCAGGGCGCGGCTCTTCTACAGCGCCGTCCACGAGATCGGCCACGCGCTCGGGCTGACCCGCGACGCCGAGCGCCCCGTGCGCACCGCGCTCGTGCGCAACGACCTCCACTACCTCGACGCGCACGGCGGGGCGGGGCCGCACTGCCACCACAACGCCCACACCGAGGCGAGCGACCGCACCACCTCGAAGCTCATCTACGTCCCCAACGGCCCGGGCGGGACCTGCGTGATGTTCCACAACTACCGCCCCGGGGTGCCGCCCGCCTTCTGCCCGCGCTGCAAGGAGCACCTGCTGCGCGCCCCGGTGAAGCTCCCCGCGCCGGCGCCGGTGCTTCCGTGAGCGGCGCCGACGGCGCGAAGCCGCCGCTGCCCTTCTCCCTCGCCGGCGGCGTGGGCCGCGCCGAGACCCTCGACTCGCCCTCGCTGCCGCCGGGCGCGCTCGGGCTGCTCGCGGGCTTCGACCAGCTGCACCGCGAGGGCGACGTCGTGTCCTTCCGGCTGCTCGTGACCTGGGCGCTCCCGGCCGACGTCGCGGCCTCGTACCACTCGATGAGCGACGCCATGGTGGTCGTCGCGCGCGACGCCCGCTCGCACCGCGTGGCGGCCCTCCGGCTGGTCGACCCGGGGCTCAACCGCATCGCCGAGGTCGAGTCCAACTTCACCGACCGGCTCGCGCCCGAGCCGTCGGCGGTGACCGCACGCGGCCACGTTGCCGTTACCCTCGCGGCCCTGATCGAAGCCGCCCCCGGGCACCCCGGCCTGCTCGTGCACGTCGCGCTGCGCGAGCACTGCTCCAACCTCCTGCGCATCCCGGTCGCCCCGGCGGGTGGGCCGTGAAGCGCCCCGACCTGCTCCTGCTGGCGAGCCGGCAGACCCCCGCGCCGCGGTGGGGCCTCGCGCTCGCCGACGGCCCGCACGACCCCGCGGGCGCGTGGATCCACGGCGCGCTGGTGCTCGACGCGGCGCAGGCCGGCGACGCCGCGCGGTGGCTGCGGGCGCTCACCCTCTGCGCGATCTCCGAGCGCCACCAGCTCGCGCTCGCGGCGTCGCCGGTCGCCGACGAGCGCTCGCTCGCCGCGGTCGCGTGGGAGCCGCTCGTGCTCGACGGCGCGCCGATGCGCCGCCTCGCGTTCTCCGCGCACTCGTCGTGGCTCTTCCCCTACGGGCTCCACGCCGACCGCTACCACGCGCACGCCGCGGCCGACGTGCTGCGCTCGGAGGTGGCGACGCTGCGCCCGGCGGAGGCGGCCGCGCCGGCCTGGGGCGACGGCCCGGGCGACGCGCTCGTGT
>JAQBQI010000788.1 GCA_028287085.1 Myxococcaceae bacterium | reverse complement strand
GACGCCCCGTGGTCGACCGCTATCACGGCGTCGAGGTCACCGACGACTACCAGTGGCTCGAGGACACCGACGCCCCCGAGGTGCGCGCCTGGGTCGCCGCGCAGAACCTCCGCACGCGCGCCGCCCTCGACGCGCTCGCCGGACGCGAGGCCATCGAGCGGCAGCTCACGGCGATCTACAACGCCCCCGTCGCCAGCTACACCCGCGCGGTGCACCGCGGCGGCCGCCTCTTCGCGCTGCGCACGCGGCCCGGCGGGCAGCAGCCCTTCCTCGTCGTGATGCCCTCGGCCGACGAGCGCGCCGCCGAGCGCGTGGTGCTCGACCCCAACGCGCTCGACCCGACCGGCCAGACCGCCATCGACCTGTTCACCCCGTCGCACGACGGCCGCCGCGTCGCGGTCGCCCTCGCGCGCAACGGCAGCGAGGTCGGCGCGCTGCACGTCTACGACGTCGAGACGGGGCGCGAGCTCGGCGACACCATCGAGCGCGTCAGCAACCCCACGGGCGGCGGCAGCATCGCGTGGGCCGCCGACAACGCGGGCGTCTACTACACGCGCTACCCCCGCGAGGGCGAGCGCCCCGCGGCCGACATGGAGTTCTTCCAGCAGGTCTATTTCCACGCGCTGGGGAGCGACCCGGCGACCGACCGCTACGAGCTCGGGCGCGACTCGCCGCGCATCGCCGAGACCGCGCTCACGACCTCCGACGACGGGCGCTACCTGCTCGCGGCGGTGGCCAACGGCGACGGCGGCGAGTTCGCCCACTACCTCCGCGCCCCCGACGGAACCTGGCGCCAGATCACCCGCTTCGAGGACGGCGTGACGGCCGTCGCCTTCGGTCCGGGCGCGCTCTTCCTCACGTCGCACCACGGCACGCCGCGGGGCGCGGTGCTGCGCGTGCCGCTCGCGGCGCCGGTGCTCGCGTCGGCCACCGTGGTCGTGCCGCAGAGCGACGCCGTGATCGAGGACGTGGTCCCGACCGCCACGCGGCTCTACGTGGTCGACCTGCTGGGCGGCCCCTCGCAGGTGCGCGTCTTCGACCTGGCGGGCCGCGCCCGCGGGACCCTCGCGCTGCCGCCGATCTCGTCGGTGAGCTCGATGGTGCGCACGACCGGCGACGGGGTGCTCTTCCGCTCCGAGACCTACCTCACGCCGCCGGCGTGGTTTCGCGCCTCGGGCGACGGCGCGGCGCCGATCGCGACGGCCCTGCGCGACGAGGCCCCGGTGCGCTACGACGACGCCGAGGTGGTGCCCGAGATCGCGACCTCGCGCGACGGCACCTCGGTTCCCGTGATGGTCATTCGCCGGCGCGGAACCACCCTCGACGGGACCAACCCGCTCCTGCTGGGCGGCTACGGCGGCTACGGCGTCAGCATGACGCCGGGGTATTCATTGACCAACCGCCTGTGGCTCGACCGCGGCGGCGTGGTGGCCATCGCGATCCTGCGGGGCGGCGGGGAGTTCGGGGAGGACTGGCACCGCGGCGGCAACCTCACCCACAAGCAGAACGTCTTCGATGACTTCATCGCGGCGGCCGAGCACCTCATCGCACTTCGCTACACGACCCCGGCGCACTTGGCGATTCGCGGGCGCAGCAACGGGGGACTGCTGATGGGCGCGGCGCTCACCCAGCGGCCGGAGCTGTTTCGCGCGGTGTACTCGGGCGTCGGCATCTACGACATGCTGCGGGTCGAGCGCGATCCCAACGGGGCCTTCAATGTGACCGAGTTCGGCAGCGTGCGCGACGCCGAGCAGTTTCGCGCGCTCTTCGCCTACTCGCCCTACCACCACGTCACCGACGGAACGGCCTACCCCGCCGTGCTGTTGACCACCGGCGAGCACGACGGCCGGGTGAACCCCGCGCACTCGCGCAAGATGACCGCGCGACTCCAGGCGGCGGGCGCGCCGGGGCGCCCGGTGCTGCTGCGGGTGAGCTCGCGCGCGGGCCACGGAATGGGCTCGTCGCGCAGCGAGGTCGTCGCCGAGCAGACGGACGTGTGGGCCTTCCTCTTCGAGCAGCTCGGGATGCGGGCGCCATAGATTCCTGCGACCGGCCGGCGACGACGACCGCGCGGCGGGTGTATCCCTCTCCACATGACCAGGTGGCGGATCGTGGCGCTGGTTCTCCTGGGGGTGGTGGCGTGCGAGCGGCCGTCCGCGTCGCCGCCGCTCTGCACCGTCGGGGCGACGGCGGCCTGCGCGTGCATCGGGAGCCTCTCGGGCGTGCAGACCTGCCAGGCCGACGGGACCTTCAGCATCTGCCTCTGCTCGCCCCCCGCGCGCGTCGACGCCCAGGACATTCCGACGCCGATCGCCCTCCCGCCGACGGTCGTCGCGTTGCCCCTCTCCGCAACGCCCGCCGCCCCGCTCGCCGTGCCCAACGGCGCCACCCCGATGGACCAGGCGCGCGCCTGCCTGCGCACCAACTCGAACAACATGGCCGCGGGCAACCAGTGCGTCGTGCAGGTGCTGCGCGGGCGCGCGTCGAGCGAGTCGGAGCTCGGCCTCCTCGCCGTGACCTACCGCGCGATGGGCCGCACCAGCGACGCCGTGCGCGCGATGCGCACGTACATCCAGCGCTTCCCCGACGGCCCCCGCGTCGTGGGCTTCCAGCAGTACATCGACAACAACAGCAACTGAGCGCGGCGCAAGCGGCTTGACACCCGATACCGTTCGGGTACTTGTCGCGCCCCCTGCGTGTCCATCGTCCCCGCACGGAACGGTCCGTGTTTACCGCCCGCACTCAACCGCGGGCGAAGCGCCGGTCGGTCGGAATGATCCGACCACCCGGTGTGGGGCGCGCAAACCCATCGACCGCGGTCGGCCCGTCAGAGGGTCGGGCGCGGCGGTGCAGAAGAGGTCAAACGATGCCGAAGATGAAGACGAACCGGGCCGCTGCGAAGCGGTTCAAGATGACCGGCACCGGCCGGATCCGCCGCTCCAAGTGCGGCGCCAACCACTTCATGGGCAACAAGGGCTCGCGGCAGCTCCGTCGCCTGCGCAAGAACGACATGGTCCACCCGTCGTTCGAGAAGCGCATCGGCCAGCTGTTCCCCTACGGTCTCCCCTGAACGAGGTATTGATCCATGCCCAGAGCTAAAAGAGGTTTCAAGGCCCGTCGTCGGCGCAACCGCGTCTTCCAGTGGGCGCAGGGGTTCTCGGCCGGCCGCGGCCGTCTCTACGGCCCCGCCCGCGAGGCCGTGCACAAGGCCTGGTCGTACGCGTACGTGGGCCGCAAGCTCCGCAAGCGCGACTTCCGCCGCCTGTGGATCGCCCGCATCTCGGCCGGCGCCCGCTCGCTCGGCGTGAACTACTCGCGCCTCATCGCCGCCCTCAAGGGCGCCAACATCGCCCTCGACCGGAAGATCCTGGCCGACCTCGCGGTGCGCGACTTCGCCGGCTTCAAGGCCGTGCTCTCCGCCGCCGGCGTCGAGCTCCGTCCCAACATCTTCGCCGCCGCCTGATCCACTCCCCGTAGCACCACCCCCCGCACGTGCGCGTTGCGCGCGTCGGGGGACGTGTGCTCTGCTCGCCCCTCACCGGGAGGCTCCGCCGCGTCATGACGAAGGCCGAAATCGTCGAGAGCATCTATGCGACCGTGGGCGGCTTCTCGAAGAAGGAGGCCGCCGACCTCGTCGACGCCGTCTTCGACGTGATGAAGCAGACCCTCGCCGAGGGCGACAAGGTGAAGATCTCCTCTTTCGGCAACTTCCTCGTGCGCGACAAGCGCGAGCGCGCCGGCCTCAACCCCCGCACCCGCACCCCGATCACGCTGGCCGCGCGGCGGGTCGTGCGCTTCCGCCCGTCGCCTGTGCTCAAGGCGCAGGTCAACGGGCGCTGAGCGCCCCCGCGCGAGCCTCCGAGCGGCGCCCCGCGTGGTGACGGCCCCCAGCCCCAAGAAGCAGTACTTCCGCATCGGCGAGGTCGCGCGCCTCCTCGACGTCCCGTCGCACGTCCTGCGCTACTGGGAGACCGAGTTTCGCGCCGTGCGGCCCATCAAGTCGGCGAGCGGGCAGCGCGTGTACAGCCGCCGCGACGTCGAGCGCCTCCAGCTCATCAAGCGCCTGCTGCGCGACGAGCGCTACACCATCGAGGGCGCCCGCCGCGCCCTGAAGGAGCGCGGCCTCGACGACGACGCCAACGTCCCCGGCCAGCCCGAGGTGCTCCGCGGCGCCCTCGTGCGCGCCCGCGCCCGCCTCGTCGCGCTCGTCAGCGCCCTCGAC
>JAQBQI010000781.1 GCA_028287085.1 Myxococcaceae bacterium | reverse complement strand
GACGGTGACGGGCGCGACGGGCGGCGGGCGGGCGCCCGGGTGTTGGCCGAGCGACCGCGGCCGCCGCCGCCGCCCTCTTCGAGTTCGTCCGCAGCGGCCCCGCCCATGGGCATCGCCTGCGGGGCCTCGATGGCGGGCGGGGGCTGCGCGCGCTGCTGCTCCTGGGCGAGGGTGGTGTCGCTCTGCGGCACCGAGTCGATCACGGCGCCGCGGTCGGTGACGATCGGCCGCTCGGGGATCACCGGCGTCGCGAGCTCGGAGCGGAAGGACACCGGCGAGCCCGAGACGAGCGAGAGGTTCACGTCGGTCCAGTCTTCGCCGGAGAGGTTCTGCACGACGCCCCAGGCCTGCACCTGCGGGCGCTCGCCCTGGAACACCAGCCGGTACGTGGGCCGCCAGATGGGGGTCTCGACGGTGTAGCCGACCACGAGGTCGTGCTCGCGGCCGTCGAGGGCGAGCCGCACGTTGCGCCGGCGCTCGGGCGCGGGCGGGGCGTCGCCGACCTGCTCCTCGGGCATCGGGAATGCGGCCGAGCGGACGCTGCTGCCGCCCTGCTCCATGACGGCGAGGGTGGCGAGGAAGTCGCCGACCTCGGACTGGGTGACGCGGAAGTTCACGGCCTCGCCCTCGACGTGGCCCTGGCGCTCGAAGTAGCCGACGCCGTTGCGGTAGACCACCACGCGGCGCAGCGGGAGCGTGGGGCCCGTCTCGACGGCGGGTCGGCGGGCGCACCCGAAGGCGCCGAAGAGGGACAGGGCGAGGGTGGCCGCGAGATGGCGGCGCGAGCGGGAATTGGTCATGTCGACGGACCTCCGAAGGGGCGGGTACGCCCGCGGCCGGGCGCGCGTCGCCCCGCTGGGGGTGTTACCCGTCGCTGGGTCTATCAAACAATCCCCGCGGCCGAACCTTGGAACGGCCGCCGCGCCCCGCTTACTGGTTGTCGAAGACGAACGACCCGGTGACGTGCTGCTCGCCGTTCGGGCCGGCGAACTTCGCGTCGAAGGTGAAGCGCCGGGTGTCCGCGGTGGGCCCCGCGCTGACGTCGACGACGACCTCCTCGGCGCCGCGGTCGTAGGTGTATTGGTTGAGCCGCGGGCCCGAACAGCCCAGCGCCGAGACGTACAGCCCCGCCGCGCCGTCGGTGATGCGGTCGGTGCGCGAGCCGCTGCCGAACACCAGGTGCGCGCCCGGCACGAGCGCGCGGTGGTGCAGCGAGCCCGACACGCTCAGCTGGGTCATGGCCCACCACCGGGCGGCGGGGTTCTCGGCGTCGATGCGCACCGAGCTCGACGTGGTGCCGTAGTCGCTGCCCGCGACCGTGGCCGTCATGCCGCCGAAGCCCTGCACGTTGCCCAGGTCGCCGCGGAAGGTGTCGGCCTGCGCCGTCCACCGCGTGGCGTTCGACGGGGCCGTCGAGCCGTACGAGCTCGGCGGCGGCGTGTCGTCGCGGTCGTCGTCGAAGTCGTAGTAACAGCCGCCCATACCCACGGCGCCGAGCGCGACCAGCAGGGTGCCAACGATCCATCGAGTAGACGTCATCGAGTCCTCCGCCCGGGCACCATAGCGAACATGGTGCCAGCTGTCGCGGGGGCGTCGGGCGCGCGAAACGCCGGCCTGTCGGCTACTCGCGCATGGCTACCGCAGCCGCCGCTGGGTCAAGCTCGAAGCGCCACTGCCCCACCCGGTCGTCGCCGCCGAGGGCCCGCCCGAGGGCGTCGAGGTAATGCTGGCGCGTCCACGAGGCGGCGCCGAAGCGCTCGAGGTGGTCGGTGCGCGTCTGGCAGTCGACGAAGTCGAAGCCCCACGCGTGCAGGTTGGCCAGCAGCGTCGCGAAGGCCACCTTCGAGGCGTCGGGCGCCCGCGCGAACATCGACTCGCCGAAGAAGGCCCGGCCCAGCGCCAGGCCGTAGAGGCCGCCCACCAGCGTGCCGTCCTGCCACGCCTCGATCGAGTGGGTGTATCCCATCCGATGCAGCTCGACGAAGCCCTCGCGCAGCTCGGGGATGATCCACGTGCCCTGCTGGCCCGGCCGCGGGACGGCCGAGCAGCCGTCGATCACGGCCTCGAAGGCGGTGTCGCAGCGCACCTCGTAGACCCCGCGGCGCATCTGCTTGCGCAGGCTCTTGGGCAGGTGCGCCTCGGCGGGCAGCACCACCCAGCGCGGGTCGGGCGAGAACCAGAACAGCGGCAGCGTCTCGGAGAGCGGCCACGGGAAGATGCCGCTGCGGTAGGCGAGCAGGAGCCGGGCGGGCGAGCAGTCGCCCCCGACGGCGACGATGCCGTCGGCGTCGGCGGTGTGCGGTGAGGGGAAGCGGAGCGCGGGGCCCAGCCAGCGGATGGCCATCGCCCGATCAATAACGCGGGAGGGGCTGTCCGCGCACCCGGGCGAGCACGCTGGCGTACACGTCGCGGAGGTAGAGCTCGGCCTCGGGGCCGCCGGCGCCGCTCGACTTGATGTGCCGCACCATCGCGATGTCGGTGGTCTCGGCGTCGACCGCGCGCGCCACGACGTCGCCGCGCAGCACCTCGATGAAGCTGCTGCCGAAGGTCTTCTGGTAGACGGCGCTCACGGCGGTGGGCGCCGACTCGGTGCCGTCGATGGGGCCGAGCCGCCACGAGATGTCGAAGGTGAGCGTGACGATGTCGTGCACGGTGTTGTGCACCACGTAGCTGAAGGGGTACTCGGGCTCGGAGTCGGGCGTGCTGGTGAACTCCGCGACGCGCCGCCGGTCGGTGGTCACCTCGGGGTCGCGCAGCGCCTCGTAGACGCGCGCCAGCGGGGCGTGCACGTAGCCGCGGCCCTGCGCCCACTCGTAGACCTCGGCGTCGCCCACGCGGGTGTTGAACACCTCCGGGCGCGCGTCGCCGGCGACCGCGGCGGGGAGCGGCACGGTGACGGCTTCGAGCGGCTGGAGCCCCGGCGGGAAGGCCGTGGCCTCGTCTTCGCCGCAGCCCGCGAGCAGCCCGAGACCCACCAGCGCGGACACGATGATTGACCTTCGGACCATCGCGCGGACCATAGCCCAGCTCGGCGCGCGACCACCAACGGGCGGCGACGAAACCGCGGTAACGCAGCGTCACCAGGGCTGCACGGTGCCACCGTCGCGACGCACCGCGGGCGCCCGCGGGACCTCCATGGGCGCGGCCTCGCTGCCCCCGAGGGAGGCGCACGAGGTGGCGCGGTCGACCTCGACGGCTGATCCGCCGGGGCCGAAGCAGACGTGCGTGGCGGAGGGCGGGACCTCGGGGCGCGCGGCGGCCGCGGCGGTCGCGTCGGGAGGGGAGTGCGCCCGCGACGGGCACGCGCTCAGGAGCAGGAAGACGAGGGGGGCGAAGCGCACGCGCGCGACCGTCTCACAGGTCGCGCGCGGCGGTCACCGTCGGAGCGGGAGCGGTCAGGACGCGGTGCGGCCCTTGACCTCGATGGTGCGGGGCTTGGCCTCGGCGCGCTTCGGGAAGCGGATGGAGAGCACGCCGTCTTCGTAGCTGGCCTCGGCGCTCTCGCTCGCGACGCGGCCCGGCAGGCGGAAGGTGCGGGTGACCTCGCCGTAGCCGCGCTCGGCCAGGTGGTAGACGGTGCGGCCGTCGTCGGCGGGCGCGGCGCGCGAGGCCTTGATGGTCAGCACGTTGTTCTCGACGCCGACCTGCACGTCGGACTGGTTCACGCCGGGGAGGTCGACGCGCAGGGTGATGCTGTCGTCGTTCTCGAAGACCTCGGCGGGCGCCTCGGGGCGCGCGCGGTGGGCGAAGGTCTTGTCCTGGAAGAGACGCTCCACTTCACGATCGAGGCCGCGGAGGGAGGAGTCGAGACCGAAGGGACGCCACAGGGTCATCATGGTGGTTGCTGCCTTTCCGGCCGGGGCGGGTTTTCGCTGCGTGCTCCGGCGACGTTCCCAGCAGAAACACCGGGGCGGGAGCGTCAAGCGAGGTCGACATTTTTTGTCGAACCGCTGTGATACTGTCGCGCCGTTTCGCCCTCTCCCGAGAACCGAACGAAGACCACGAAGGCGCCTTTCTGATGTTGGCCCTGCTCGTCCGCGTCGATGATTTCCAGGACAACTCCAGCCGGTCGTTCGCCTTCGGCAAGACGCCGGTGCGCATCGGGCGCAACGGCCTCAACGACCTCCCGCTGGCCTTCCCCTTCGTGTCGCAGTGGCACGCGGTCGTGGCCTTCGACCAGAGCCAGGCCGCCTACTACGACCTCGGCTCGACCAACGGCACCACCGTGCAGGGCCAGCGCCTGGCGGCCAACCAGCCGGTGGGCATCCCGGGGCCCGAGTACGAGTTCCGCATCGGCGCGCTGCGGCTGACCTTCCAGCTCGCCAACGTGCCCGAGCAGATGATCACCGGCGCGGCCAACGCCAACGCCGACTCCACCGTGATCTCGGCCGGGCTCAAGGGCGCCCAGGCGCGGCTGCCGGGCGGCGCGCCGATGAGCCATCCCCCCGTCGACAACGACGTCTCGTCGACCATGATGATCGACTCCGCGTCGATCCTGGCCGACCACGCGGCGAAGCAGCAGCAGGGCGCCGCGCGGCCCTCGATGATGGGCCCGGCGCGCAACCAGATCCTGGCGCTGCGGCCGCTCTACATCGCCCACCGCCGCGCGTGGCAGGACCTCCAGCAGGGCCTCGTCAACGTGCTCTCGCAGGTGCCGCAGACCCAGGTGGCGGCGGCTATCACGCTCTTCGCCGAGAGCTTCCCCGAGTCGGCCTTCGAGCCGCAGCTCAAGGCCCTGGCGCAGTCGCAGAACGTCGCGCTCCCGGGCGACGCGGGCGGCAACGGCGGGGCGGCCGGGCAGCTCATCCAGCAGCTCGCGCAGTACCTCGTGCCGTCGCGGCCGGTGCCGCAGACGCCGCAGGAGATGGAAGGGTTCCTGGTGCGGGCGCTCGCCTCGCTCGAGACCTTCGGCACGGCCTACGTGAGCCTGCGCCGCAGCCAGGAGGAGTTCGGCACCGAGATGGTCGGCTCGCAGCGCCGCAGCGCCGACCCGACGCCCATCGAAGACGCGCAAGACCCGCGGCCCGTGCTCGAGTACCTCCTCGACTGGACCGGCGACGGCGACGCCCGCATGCAGCAGCTGCGCAGCCAGTACGCGGAGATCATGACCCACCAGGTGGCGCTGCTCGGGGCGGTGATGGAGGGCGTGCGCAAGCTGCTCCAGGTGCGGCTCTCGCCTGCGGGAATCCTGCGCCACGTCGAGGGCGAAGGGGGGGCCTTCAACTTCGGTCCCTTCAAGGCCGCGGCGGCGTGGAAGCGCTACCTCGCCCTCCACGACGAGCTCACCGAGGACAAGGAGATCACCTCCGCCATCTTCGGCCGCGACTTCGCCCGGGCGTACTCCGCCGCGCTCGGTGAAAACTTCGCTGACAACGATCCGAGGCGTGTACCATCCGGACGGGGCCACTAAACCGGCCCCATCGGTCCACCGTCTTCACAGGCGCGCAGGGGTTGTCTTTCCCATGAGAGTGCTCTCTAGCCACGGGGTTGTTCGTTGGTTCGGGCTGTGCGCCGCGCTCGGCCTCGCCGGCGCGGTGGTCGCGTCCGCGTGTTCGAGCAACCGCCCGCCGCCCGCCGCGCCGCTGCCCGCCCCGACGCTCTGCTCGGTGCAGGCGCCCGCGGCCGTCGCCGGCGCCGTGCCCACCCTCCGCGGCGACGGGTGGGCCCGCCTACTCATCCGCGGCTACACGCCCGGCATGTCGCAGGGCAACGTGCGCGACTGCACCGACCGGCCCATCGAGTGGCGCGAGCCCGCCGTCCGCTGCCGCGACGCCGCCGAGGCCAGCGCCCCGGTGCCGCAGCGCCCGCTCTCCGAAGACGACGTCGTCGTGCAGCGCCTCTCCCCCACGCTGCGCCTCGTCTGGATCATCGTCGACCGCTTCGACAACGGCGAGGCCGTCGGCCCGGTGGCGCTCACCGAGTTCGCCGACAACCGCGTCGGCGTGCGGGCCATCGGCACGCTGCGCACCTTCCCCCGGCGGGCGCGGCTGCGCCTCGAGGCCATCGGCGCGCGCCGCGTGCTCATCGGCGAGGGGGAGGTCTGCACCGACGAGAACAACCCGCTCACGTGCCGACGGCAGGCGCGGCTGATGATGCTACAGGGCGACCGCTTCGTCGGTGAGCCCCTGCGCTCGACCAGCGGGCGCTGCCTCGGGCCGGCGCGCTTCGAGTTCAAGAAGGAGTTCTCGGTCGTCGTCAACGAGACGGGCTGGGAGCGCACCTTCGAGCTCCAGACCTCGCTGCAGTACCGCGCCGAGGGCGTGCAGGTGAGCGAGCAGGTGATCGTCTCCGACCACGACCGCGCCAGGCCCCAGGTGCCGGCGCGCATCTTCCGCCGCGCGGCCGCCGACCGGGCCATCTACGTGATCAACAACGCCTTCGTGGCCAGCGACCCCTCGCTCTGGAACCGCGTGCTGCGCGTCGACGCGCGCACCGGCTTCATCCGCGACGGCGGCCTCGGCGACGCGAGCGCCGACGGCCCCGACGCCGACGACGAGGCCGACATGGACCTCATCGGCACCGGGCTCTGATCTCCCCCCCAAGTCCGTAGCGCAGACCTTTCGATCCCCTTTCTCACAGCGTTGGAGTGACGGCGATGAGCACAGACGACAAGACGGGCGTGCGGGTGCGGTGGCTCGTGACGGGCGCGTTCACCGCGCGGCCCGCCGGCAGGCGCTTCCACATCTCCCCGAACACCTTCGCGTCGACCCTCGAGGCGACCGGGCTGACCTTCGAGGCGACCGTGCCCGACCGGCTCGGCGACGGCGCGACGCGCTCCTACCCGGTGGCCTTCGGCTCGCTCAAGGCCTTCCAGGCCAACGAGCTCATCGCGGCGGTTCCGGCGCTCGCGGGGCTCACGGCGCTGGGCGCCGCGCTCGCGCAGACCGACGCCACGAAGCGCCCCGACCCGGTGACCGCGGTGGCGAAGGTCATCGAGCTGGTGGGCGACGGCAAGCTGGCCGCCGCGCTCAAGACGAAGCTCAACCTGGCGGCGCCCGCGGCCCCGGCGCCCGCGCCGCCCGCGCCCGTGGTGTCGCCCGCGCCGCCCCCCTTCCAGCTCACGCCCTGGCAGCCGAAGCCGGCTTACAAGGTGAAGTATCCGAAGGGTCCGTCGCCGCAGGCGGCCTTCGCGTTCGCGGCGCCGCCGCCGGGCGCGAAGGGGAAGGTGAAGGCCGCGGTCGCGGCGGCGCTGGCGGCGCCCGACCTCAGCGACGTGATCGTGCTCGACACCGAGACCACGGGCATCGGGTCGTCGGCGCGCATCGTCGAGGTCGCCGCGCTGCACGTGAAGAACGGCGTGGTGGTGCGGCAGTTCCAGTCGCTGGTGAACCCGGAGATGCACATCCCGTCGGTGGTGGTGCGGGTGCACGGCATCACCGACGCGATGGTCGTGGGCGCCCCGACGGCGGCGCCGGTGCTCAGCGGCTTCGCGAAGTTCGTCGCGGGCCACACGCTGGTGGCGCACAACGCGAGCTTCGACTTCGGCATCCTGCGCGGCGAGTACGGGCGCGTGAAGGTCGCGCCCCCGGGCTGCGCCATGTACTGCTCGGTGAAGCTCGCGCGGGTGGTCTTTCCCGAGGCGCCCAACCACAAGCTCGGCACGCTGGCGACCTTCCTGAAGCTGCCGCACCCGCCCACCCACCGGGCGCTCGCCGACTGCTTCACCACCATGGCCCTGCTCAACGCCATGGCCGCCCGCAAGAAGTCGCACCAGGCCGTGCGCCTCGTCGGGCGCAGCTACGACCTGTAGCGCGCGACGCTCCCTGCGCGGCCGCGCGGCGTGGAGGTACTCTCGCGCCGTGAAGACCCCTTCGCTCCGCTGGATCCCGGCCGCGCTCCTCGCGCTGGCCGGCTGTGACGACGCCGCGCCCGCCGCCGACGCCGCGCCCGCCGACGCCGGCGTCGTCGACGACCTCGGCT
>JAQBQI010000752.1 GCA_028287085.1 Myxococcaceae bacterium | reverse complement strand
CGCAGGGTGCACGCGCGCTCTTCGGTGCGCTGCTGCACCCGCCGCGCGACGAAGGACGCGGGCTCGGCCGTCGCGGCGTCGCCCTCGTCGCGCTCCCACCACGCGCGCCAGCCCTCCCGGTGGATCGTCACCCGCACGCTCTGCCCCGGCGCCGCGCCGCCGTCCGCCCGCACGACGATCGCCGCGGGGTTCACGTCGGTGTTCATCTCGACGAAGGGCGGCAGCGCGCGGAGCCCGACCTCGACGTCCGCCGGGAGGAGGGTCAGCACCCGCGAGGCGCTGGTCTCACCGCCCGTCGCGTCGCGCACCCGCGCCTCGACCCGCAGCCGTTCGCGCTGGGGGTAGGCCGAGCGCAGGAGAATCTCCGCCGGGGCCACGCCCGTCGCGTCGGTGTTGGACGCCGCCGAACCCGCGACCGGGGGGTAGGTCGAGGCGTCGGCGAGCCCGAAGACGTAGCCCCCGTGGCCCACGGGGTCGGGCGCCTTGCCCTCGCGCGCGACGCTCCACCGCACGGGGGCGTCGCGCAGCGGCGCGCCGATGAGCAGCCGCGCCTCGAGGCGGGCGCGCAGCGAGTCGCCGTCGCCGACGGTCACCCCGGGGAGCACGAGGTCGGCGCGCACGCGCGGCGGCTGGTGATCGGCCACCTGAATCGCCGCGGAGGCGAGCGTCGCCCGATCGGCGAGCGGCTCGCGCAGCAGCACGCTGTACGGCCCGGGCCGCGCGGTGCGGGGAACGTCGAAGTCCACGGTCATCGAGCCGAAGCGCGACGACCTCCGCCGCGCCGTCGCGACGGTCCCGTCGGGCCCCACGAGCTCGAACTCAGCCGCCCGGTTGCTGACCGCGCGAAGGCCGTCGGCCCGCCGCCGACGCAGCACCCCGACCGCGTGCATCCGCTCGCCGGGTCGCACCACGCCGCGGTCGGTGTAGACCATCGCGAGCACGCCCCCCGCGGCGGTGGGCGCCGCCGCCACGCCCTCGCTCAGGCCCAGGCCCCCGGGCCTCACCGTGCGCCGCGGGTCGAGCACCATCACCGCGCGATCGCCCGCGCGGCTCGCCTGCACGATCAGGCTCTCGTCGGCGCTGACCGCGCCCGGTCGGGCGATCCACGCGAGGCCCGACCCGTCGGTCCGCGCCCGGAGCACCCGCCCGTCGGCGCCGGTCACGCGCAGGTCCGCGCCCTCGATCGGGGTCGCGCGCCCGATGCTCGTGACCCACACCAGCACGCCGTCGCGCAGCGCCTGCCCGTGCAGGCCGAGGTCGGTCCGCTGCACGAGGGCGCGCGTCGAGGCGCCGCCGACGACGCGGTCGGCGGTGACCTCGACGACGCGCATCGCCCCGTCGCGGTCGTCGTCGCTCCAGCGCAGTCGACCGGCCGCCCAGCGGTTCGCGCGGGCGTCGGGCAGCACCGCGCCGAGCGCGCTCGACCGCCAGCGCGACGCCTCCGCGAGGGCGGTGCGGCTGAAGCGCTGCGAGACGGCGAGCGCCTCGTCGCCGGCGGCCACGTCGCGCAGCCACACCACGCCCTCCGCGACGTGCACCCCGGCGACCGGAACGACCATCTCCGCCGCGCGTTCCAGGGTGAGGAGGCCCTCGTGGAGGCGCAGCTCCGGCGGCAGTCCCCGGCTCCGCACTGCCAGCGGCGCCAGGCCGCGGAGGGCGGCGCCCTGGGCGTCACGCAGGCCGGCGATGCGCACTTCATAGACCTGGTCGGGCACCCACTCGGCGGTGATCTCCAGGCTCCGTCGCACCGACCTCACGGTGAGTCCGGCGACCGCCGGGCTCACCTGCACCATCGACCGGTCGACGGCGCCGAGGGCCGAGCTCGCGCGCAGGCGCAGCACGGTGGCGACGTCGACGATCTCACCCGGGACGGACTCGTGCTCGCAGCCGCCCTCCTCGTCGGCGTCGTCGCTGCCGCCCTCCGCCGGGCACGCGACGCCTTCGATCCGCGGCGGCGGCTCGAACTCGACCTCGAGGTTGGGCAGCTGGTTCGACGGGTAGAGCGAGGGCCAGCGCGACGGGGCGAAGGCGACGCCCACGCGCGCGCCGGGGTCCATGACGCGCGCGAGGCGGAGGTCGAAGCGGGCGCGACCCTCGGCGTCGACCGCGCGGCGCTGCAGCGAGAAGGCGATCGAGCGCCCCGCCGCGCCGATCTCGTAGACCATCATCTCGCGCGCGAGCTCGGCCGGAGCGATGTCGCGCGTCGTGCCGATCGCGATGGGGGCGCCGGTCGGAATCCGCGTGACGGTCGCGTCGGGGTCGACCCTCGCCGCGCCGTCGAAGACCGCGCGACGCAGCCCCTCGACCTGGATCGCCTCACCCGCGAGCGAGCGCAGCGCGGGGTCGAGGGTGAGCAGGGCGTCGACCTCGCGCGCCCAGACCGACGCGGCGGGTTCGAAGCTCACCGAGCTGCGGGTGGCCCAGCGAAAGGTCCCCGGCACGGGCGGGGCGAAGGTCGCGACGGGCGTCGTCGCGAGCTCGCCGACGCGCTCCGACGCCACCATCAGGCGGTTGAAGGTCAGCGTGAGGCGCCGGCCGCGCAGCACCCGCGTGGTGCCCTCCTCGGGGAGCGAGAGGGCGGGGCTGCCGGCTCCGTCGGCCGCGAGCAGCGGGGCGAGGGGAGTCGACGGCGGGAGCTCCTGCTCCAGCAACGAGACCGACGGGTGCGCCGGCGCGGCCTGCGCGGCGAGGGTCACGACCGCCCGCGGGCGTCCCGCGCGGTACAGCACGTAGGTCGAGAGCGCGGCGGCGACTCCGAGCAGGGCGACGTAGCGACGCCTCCGCACGCTTGCTCCGACCGGGGGCGCCGCGCGGTAGGGGTGGGTCGGGTCGGTGGGCTGTTGCATGGGCCATCGTAGAGCAACGCCCGCGCCCGCTGCGACCCCCGCCGGGCGCTGCAAAAACAGTCCTTCGCGACGTGTACGGCTGGCCACGGTGAGCGTCCGCGGGGCCACGCCGACCCAAAAAGTTTCGGAGACCGTTGACACTCGCGGGGCCCCCGGGTAGACAACTCCTCCCTCGCAGCGCTTCTCCGGAAACGCCGCGAAGGAAAAGTCGGCAACCGAAGAAAAAGGTTGACGGCAGATGGAGAGCGAGTAAAACCGCCCTCCCCGACGGCGAGAGGGTGTCACGAAGGTGACGCCCAGGGCCGCCGG
>JAQBQI010000747.1 GCA_028287085.1 Myxococcaceae bacterium | reverse complement strand
GACGGTGAGGCCGTTGGTCGGGGCGCTCGGGGCGCCCGTCGCGGCGGGCGCGGCGCTGGGGTTGAGGCTCGCGGCGTTGGCGCCGGAGGTGTTGTTGGGGGGAGGCCGGCGGTCGGGGGTGCCGAGGGTCGAGAGGCGGTTGCGGGCGAAGTCGACGCGGTCGGGGTTCGCGCCGTAGCTGTACGACTGCAGCCACGTGCTCCAGCACGACGCGCGGGCGGGGTCGCCGACGGTGCTGTCGTAGTCGAGGCCGTAGCAGCGCTCGAAGGCGCTCTCGCCGTCATACACGTAGCGGTAATTCGGCCCGCAGCCGGCGAGGGCGGAGAAGGCGATGAAGAGGGCGGCGCGCGCGGGCGTGAACATCCGGCGACTGTAGCCCGGCTTCGCGCGCAAAGCTGTTCAGCCGGCGGGGCTGAGCAGGCGGTGCCCGAGCTCGCGCCAGCGGCGGGCGGCGTCCTGCTGCGAGCGCACGCCCGCGAGGGCCGCGAGGGTGCGGTCGTCGGCGCAGCCGCGCACCTCGTCGATCATCGCGGTGGGCGCGAGCGACTGCGAGAGCTCCAGGGCGAGCGCGCGGTGGGCCTCGGCGGTGCGGCGGCAGTCGACGACCACGCGCGCGGTGTGGATCGTCTCGCGGATGGAGCGCGGCAGCGTGGTGACCTGCGCGAGGTACGACATCGGGAGCTGCACCGACTCGGCGAGGTTCCAGAGGTCGCGGGCGCTCCAGCAGGGGAGGGCCTCGGCGAAGTCCCAGGTGGTGTCGTACTCGACGGCGTCGAGGGCGAGCTCGCGGCGCAGCGCCGTGTCGGGCACGCCCAGCACGAGCTCTTGAATCGCGCCCTCGAACCAGCGGCGGCGGCTGCCCTCGAGGTTGTGGTCGCCCGCGACGGCGAGCGAGCGGAAGGCCTGGCGCCACCGGCGGCGGTCGGGGTCGCGCCGCTGGAGCACGTTGACCGCGCGCGGGAAGTCCCGGCGCCGGCAGAGGATCGCGGCGTCGTCGCTGATGCGGGTGTAGTCCGCGACCTGGAGTTGGGGCGTCATCACCCGCCAGCGTTCGCAGAGCTCCCCGGGGGCGGTCAAAGAACGAGCAGGGGTGAGGGGGAGGGGCTTACCTCAGGCGGTAAGTTCGCCGACGACGGCGATGGCGGCGCGGAGGCGGTCGACCTTGTCGGCGAGCTCGGTGAGGCGCTCGCGGTCCTTGGCGACGACGTCGGCGGGCGCGCGGCCCACGTAGTCGGGGTTGTTGAGCCGGCCCGACAGGCCGCCGGCCTCCTTCTGGGTCTTCACGACGTCCTTCTCGAGGCGCTCGCGCTCCTTGGCGGGGTCGATGTGGCCGGCGATGGGGATGAGCACCTCGACGCCGTGCGAGACGCCGTAGCCCACGCCGCGGGGGCGCGGCTCGCTCGGCGACCCGTGCACCACGTCCGCGGCCCGCGTCAGCAGCTTGATCTGCGCCTCGTAGGTGGCGAGCACGCGGCGGGTGTCCTCGTCGGCGGTGCGCAGCGTGACGGTGATGGCCGCGCCGGGCTTGATGCCGAGCTCGGCGCAGATGCGGCGCACGTTCTCGATCGTCCCTTGGAGGGCGGCGATGCGGCGCTCGGCGTCGGGGTCGCGCGCGGCGTCGCCCGCGTCGGGGAAGGGCGCGAGCGCGAGCACCTCGGGGAGCCCGCCGTCGGCGCGGCGCCGGCGGACGTTCTCGGGGAGGTGCGACCAGCACTCGGCCGTGAGGTGCGGCATGAAGGGGTGCAGCAGCCGGTGCACGGTCTCGAGGGAGTGCGCGAGGGTGAGCTTGAACGACGCCTTGGCGGCCTCGTCGTCGCCCTTGAGCACGGGCTTGGAGAGCTCGAGAAACCAGTCGCAGAGCTCGTACCAGAAGAACTGGTAGACGGCCGCCGTGGCCTCATCGAGGCGGAATTCCTTCACGCCCTGGTTCACCGCGGAGATCGCGTGGGCGAGGCGCGAGAGCAGCCAGCGCTCGGCGTCCGAGGCGGGCGGCGGGAAGGTCCCGGTCGGGCGCGGCGCGACGTCGGCGATGTGGGTGAGGGCGAAGCGCGTGGCGTTCCAGACCTTGTTGCAGAAGTCGCGGTAGCCCTGGAGGCGCCCGAGGTTCAGGTTGATCTTGCGCGACTGCGGCGGGTGGCTCGCGAGGTAGAAGCGCACCGCGTCGGCCCCGAAGGCGGGGAAGCCCTCCTTCATCGTCGACACGCTCGGGTACGCCTTGCGGAACTTCTGCAAACCCTCCTGGAAGGGCGCGCTGCCCGAGGCGTGGGCGACGATCTCCTGGAGGGTGGCGCCGTTCACGAGGTCGAGGGGGTCGATGACGTTGCCCTTCACCTTCGACATCTTCGAGCCGGTCTCGTCGCAGACCATTCCGTGCAGCAGCACGCGGCGGAAGGGCACGTCGCCGAGGAAGTGCAGCCCCATCATCAGCATGCGGGCGACCCAGAAGAAGATGATGTCGAAGCCGGTCTCCATCACGGAGGTCGGGTAGAAGGTCTTGAGCGCCGCGGTCTGCTCGGGCCAGCCCAGCGTCGCGAAGGGCCAGAGCGCCGAGCTGAACCAGGTGTCGAGCACGTCGGGGTCGCGGGCGAGGTGGTGCCCGTGGCAGCCGGTGCACTCGGTGGGGTCCTCGCGCGACACCACCGTCGCCCCGCAGTCGCCGCAGTACCAGGCCGGAACCTGGTGGCCCCACCAGAGCTGCCGCGAGATGCACCAGTCCTGGATGTTGGTCATCCAGTGCATGAAGGTCTTGGTCCACTCCTCGGGGGTGAAGGTGGTGCGGCCCTCCTCGACGGCCTTGATCGCCGGCTCGGCGAGGGGCGCCATGCGCACGTACCACTGCGGCAGGAGCAGCGGCTCGAGGATGCCCTGCGTGCGCTGACAGCGGGCGTAGGGGATCGAATGGGGGACCGAGCCGCGGTCGAGCCCGCGCTCGACGAGGGCGGCCTTCACGGCCTCGCGCGCGACCATGATCTCCATGCCCGCGAAGGGCCCGGCCTCGGCGTTGAGGGTGCCGTCGAGGTTGAGGATGTTGATCATCGCGAGGTTGTTGCGACGCCCGCACTCGTAGTCGTTGAAGTCGTGGGCGGGGGTCACCTTCACGGCGCCGGTGCCCTTGGTCGGGTCGGCCAGGAGGCCGTCGGCGATGATCGCGAAGGAGCGGTCGACGAAGGGGTGCTTCACCCGCTTGCCGATCATCGCCTGGTAGCGCGGGTCGTCGGGGTGCACCGCGATGGCCGTGTCGCCCACCATCGTCTCCGGGCGGGTGGTCGCGACCACGATCTCCCCCGAGCCGTCTTCGAGCGGGTACGCGAAGGAGAAAAGCTCGGCGTTGGGCCTGGTTGGGTCGGCTTCCTCGCGGTCGACCTCGAGGTCGGAGATCACGGTCTGCGCCTTGATCGACCAGTTCACGAGGCGGTTCGCCCGATAGATGAGCCCCTCGTCGTAAAGCCGCACGAAGGCTTCACGAACGGCCCGCGACATGTCCGGGTCCATGGTGAACTTCTCGCGGGTCCAGTCGACCGACGAGCCCATGACCTTGAGCTGCTCGAAGATGCGGCCGCCCGAGCGGCCCTTCCACTCCCACACCCGCTCGATGAACTTCTCGCGGCCGAGCGCGTGGCGGTCGCTGCCCTCGCGCTTCAGCTCGCGCTCGACGACGATCTGCGTGGCGATGCCGGCGTGGTCGATGCCCGGCAGCCAGAGGGTGTTCTGCCCGGCCATGCGGGCGTGCCGCGTGATGCTGTCTTGAATCGTGAGCATGAGCGCGTGGCCCATGTGCAGCGAGCCCGTCACGTTGGGCGGGGGGATGGCGATGGAGAAGCTCTGCGCGTTGTCGACGCCGTCGACCGCGTGGAACCACGTCGACGCGAGCTCGCGCGCGCGCCACCGGGGCTCGACTTCGTTGGGGTCGTAGGGGCGGGTGAAATCGCTGGTCGACATCGGGGGTGCGCTGCTCCTCACGGTCGGGGAAGGGATTTCTTCCTACTGTGGGGGCGCGCGGCCCGCAACGCCTACGGCGCGGGCGGGGATGTCGGGCGGAAACTACGGGGCGGTGAGGCGCTTCAGCTCTTCGCGGATGAGGGTCTCGGCGAGGATCGGGACGACCTCCCAGACCACGCGCTCGACGACCTCGCGGGTGAGGGCGGTGACGGCCTCGGCCTGCGCCGGGGTCAGGCCCAGCGACGCGGTCTTCGCGGCGATCTGGTCGGCGACCGACTTCGCGATGTCGGAGGCCTGCACCGGGATCACCGGCGTCGGGGTCGACGAGGGCTCGACCGGCGGGTTCGGCCGCGCCGAGATGCGGGCGCCGGGCTCGTGGTGCTCGGGCAGGAGGTCGTCGGAGGAGACGCGCGCGGGCTTGATCGGCGTGGCCGGGGGCGTCGGGGCCCGCGCGGCGACCGGCGCCGCCGAGGCGGCGGCGAGGGGG
>JAQBQI010000725.1 GCA_028287085.1 Myxococcaceae bacterium | reverse complement strand
GACGGCGTCGCGCGCGTCGAGCAGCCGCACCCCGCCGCCCCCGCCCGAGGCCTCGCCCGCCAGCGAGCGCGCCCGCGCCAGGTCGATGAGCATCTCGCCGAAGTCGCCCGCGCTCATCGCCCCGTCGCGCCCGTTGGCCCGCGCCACCGACGGCAGCTCGGCCAGCAGCGCCGCCGCCCCCGCCACGCCCGCCTCGTCGCGCGCCAGCGCCCGGAGGATGGCCTGCGCCCCCGGGTCGAGGTCGGCCGTCGCCATCACCGCGCGCGACTCCTCCACCAGCCGCCCGTCGCCGCCCGCGCGGTCGACCCACCGCCCCAGCCGCTCACATTGTTCGGCGACCGAACCATCTTGCGCCAAGGCCCAGAGATCCCGGGCGAGCGCGTCGATGGAGGCCACCACGGCGCCCGTCACCAGGGCCGGGTGGTGCTTGCGCCCGTGCTTGAAGCGCGCCGCCAGCTCGGTGTCGAAGAGGCTCTCCACGCCGAGCACCCGCAGCGCCTGCGACACCCGCCACGGCGCCGGCTCGCCCGCCCGCGGCGCGTTGCCCTGCAGCACCGCCAGGGCCCGCAAGACCTCCTCGCGCTCGGCCCCGCGCGCCACCATCTTCGGCAGCCCGAGCAGCGCGCGCGCCACCGGCGACGAGAGCAGCCCCTCCGAGCGCGACGCGCTCCACGGAACCCGCGCCTCGTCGAGCGCCTGCGCCACGCAGCGCCGCGTCTCGGGGTCGTCGCCCGCGAAGACCACGGCGATCTCGTGGGCGCCGACGCCCTCGTCGATCCAGCGGGCGACGCGCGAGGCGACCCAGCGGGCCTCGTCGTCGGGGCCCTGCGCCTCGGCCAGCGTGACGGCCCCCACGACCGGCGAGCGGTCGACCGCCGCCGACGGGTCGGTCAGCGCCGCGAGCCACCGTTGCAGGGGTTCGTCGGGCGCGTCGGCCCCCGGGTCGCGCAGGCCGTAGCGGAGCTCCAGCCCCTGCTCTTCGGCTTCGAGGGTGCGCAGCGCGCGGTCGAGCGGCGGCGGCATCTGCATGCGCCGCGGCTCGCAGATCACCTGCAGCTCGAAGCCCCCGCCGTGCGCCCCGAGCCAGCGGGCGAGCGCCACCGCGAGGCTCACCCGCGCCGGGTCGACCTCCAGCACGTGCCACCAGCGCACCATCTCGGGGAGCCCGTACGCGGAGGGCGGGCGCTTCGCTTCACGGGCCCGGTCGACCGCGCGGGCGAGCCGCGTGCACAGCGTCGCGGCGGGGAAGAAGCCCGCGGCGTCGAGGCGACGGTCCTGGTCGGCCATGACCTCGGCGAGGGCGCGCAGGCGGGTGCGGGTGCCCTCGTCGCCGTCGTCGGCGAAGGCGCGGGCCTCTTCGAGCACGGCGGGCGTGACCTCGTGGCGGCGCAGCAATTCGAGCGTGTGCCCGAAGCCGTCGACGGTCTCGGCGCGCTCGGTGAGGGCGGCGTCGTAGCGCGGCAGCACCGCCCGCGTGGCGGCCGACAGGGTGAGCCGCTCGACCTCGCGCGAGGCCATCGCGTCGTCGCAGAGGGCGAGCGACCAGCGCGTGAGGAAGGCCTCCCACGTGACCGTGTTGGGCGCGACGGCGCTCGCGTGGTGGGGCCCCCGGAGGGCGCGGCGGAGGCGCTCGTCGAGGTGCCCGCGGGTGGCGACAACATCCAGCAGGGGCAACGATGGATCTCCGCGCGCACTCTGACACCCGCCCCCGCGGTGCCGCAACGCGCGCCGGACGTTGCCTGTCCCTTCAGCGCACCGCGGGCCTACTCGTCGTCGACGGTGATGTGCGCGGGCTGGGCGGCGGGGAAGGTGCCGAAGGTGCCGGGCTCGCGGAAGACGCTGCCGCAGGCGGCCTCGTCGCTGCCCTGGCGCGGGCGGCAGGTGAAGTCCGCGGGGCACGCGAGCGCGTTGCTGGCGCACGACAGGGCGAGGCGCACGGGCATCGCGTAGACGCTGCCGTCGACGAAGGTGGTCGAGGCCGAGGTGGTGAAGACCAGGCCCTCGGCGGTGCGGGCCGTGACGTCGACGCGCACCCGGTCGTCGCTGCGGCGGCTGTCGACGATGCCGAGGCGAAACTCGGTCATCTCCGACAGCGGGACGGCCGGCGGCGGCGAGATGCCCACGGCGTTGCAGTCCGACCGCAGGAAGGTCTGGTCGAAGGTCGGGATCGTCTCCGCCCCGCGCGAGACGCGGATCTGCACGCGGTCGAAGATGGTGCAGCTCGCGTCGGTGGAGAGCACCAGCATCACCTCGCGGCGCGAGCGCACGCAGCCCCCCGGGGCGAGCGCGGACACAGCCAACCCCAAGCCCAGCAGCACGGCGCGCGGTCCCATCACGGCCGGGGACGCTACCCCCCAAAGGCCCGGGGCTGCCAGTGGGTTGACGGGTTGCGGTGCGGCAGGTCGGTCGCTTGTCGCGCCCAGTGCGAAGGGATACGGTCCGCGTTGAGATCCACCCGAATGCCAGAGGCACGCTACGAGATCATCCGACAGCTCGCCTGCGGCGGCATGGCCGAGGTGCTCCTCGCCCGGCAGAACGCCGACGACGGCACCCACCGGCTCGTGGTGCTCAAGCGCGTGCTCGCCCACCTGTCGCAGAACGACGGGTTCCTCAAGATGTTCGCGCACGAGGCCCGCATCGCCTCGCAGCTGCGCCACCAGAACATCGTGCAGGTGCTCGAGGTCGGCGAGCACGAGGGCCTGCCCGTCATCGTCATGGAGCGCCTCGAGGGCGCCGACCTGCTGCGCCTGTTGCAGCAGTGCGTGACGCGCCGGCAGAGCCTCGGCACCGCCGTCAGCATGGCCATCCTCGCGGGCGCCGCGCGCGGCCTCGGCTACGCCCACCGCGCGCGCTCCAGCGACGGGCGCGCGCTGCGCCTCATCCACCGCGACATCTCCCCCCACAACGTCTTCATCACCCGCGACGGCGGCGTGAAGCTCCTCGATTTCGGCATCGCCAAGAGCGCCGCGCACGTCGGCCTCACGAGCACCGGCCAGGTCAAGGGCAAGATCTCGTACATGTCCCCCGAGCAGATCCGCTCGCTCCCCATCGACGCGCGCTCCGACCTCTGGTCGCTCGGCGTGGTGCTCTGGGAGACCCTCGCGGGCGAGAAGCTCTTCACCCGCGACAACGACGCGGCCACCCTCCACGCCATCCTCCACGACCCCATTCCGCCGCTCAACCGCCGCGAGGCGCCCGGCCTCGACGACCTCATCGCGCGCATCCTCCAGCGCGACTCGTCGGCCCGCATCGGCACCGCCGAGGAGATCGCCTCGGCCCTCGAGGCCATGCTCGAGGGCATGCGCGCGGGCCCGTCGCCCCGCCTCGTCGCGCAGCGCGTCGCCTCGCTCGTGCCCGCCCTCAGCCCGGAGTTCGACCTCGCGCGCCCGAGCGCCGTGCCCTCGCACGAGGTCGTCACGCTCGCCGTCGGCCCCGGCGGCCC
>JAQBQI010000722.1 GCA_028287085.1 Myxococcaceae bacterium | reverse complement strand
TGGCCGCCGGGGCGCGCGACCGCGCGGTGGTCGACGAGCGGTGCTACCGCCGGCGCGACGGCGGGCTCGTGTGGACGCGGGTGAGCCTGTCGGCGCACCGGGACGCCGACGGGCGCGCGGCGCACTTCATCGCGGTGATCGAGGACGTCACCGAGCGCCGCGCGCTGGAGGCGCAGGTGCGGCAGGCGTGCAAGATGGACGCGGTCGGGCAGCTCGCCTCGGGGGTGGCCCACGACCTCAACAACCTGCTCTCGGTGGTGCTCAGCTACAGCGAGATGCTCGCCGCCGACCTGCCCGCGGGCGACCCCGAGCGGGCCGACCTCGACGAGATCCACGGCGCGGGGCGGAGGGCGTCCGACCTCACGCGACAGCTGCTGGCCTTCAGCCGGCAGCAGGTGCTCCAGCCGCGGGTGGTCGACCTGAACGAGGTCATCGTCGGGATGGAGCGCATGCTGCGGCGGCTCATCGGCGCGGAGGTCGAGCTGACCGCGACGCGCCTCCCGGGGCTGCGCAAGGTGCTGGTCGACCCGGGGCAGATGGAGCAGGTGATCATGAACCTCGCGGTGAACGCCCGCGACGCGATGCCGCGCGGCGGGAGGCTCACGATCGAGACGACCGAGGCGGCGCTCGACGCGGCCTTCGCGGCGGCGCACCCCGGGCTCAAGCCCGGCCCCCACGTGGTGCTGTCGGTCACCGACACCGGCTTCGGGATGGACGCCGCGACGCAGGCGCGGATCTTCGAGCCCTTCTTCACCACGAAGGAGGTGGGCAAGGGCACCGGCCTCGGCCTCGCGACGGTCTTCGGCATCGTGCGCCAGAGCGGCGGCGCGGTGGTGGTGTCGAGCGAGCCCGGCGCGGGCGCGACCTTCCGGGTGTACCTCCCGCTCCAGGCGCGCGACCTCTCGGCCGGCCCCGCGTCCGTCGTCCCGGGCAACGCCGCGCCGCGCGGCACGGAGACGGTGCTGCTGGTCGACGACGACGAGCGCGTGCGCGCGGTGGCCCGCACGATCCTGCGCCGGTCGGGGTACGTGGTGCTCGAGGCCCAGGGCGGCGGCGACGCGCTGCTGCTCTGCGAGCAGCACCCGGCGGAGATCGACCTGCTGCTCACCGACGTGGTGATGCCGCGCATGCGGGGCCCCGAGCTCGCGGCGCGCCTGCTGCCGCTGCGCCCGGCGATGCGGGTGCTGTACATGTCCGGCTACACCGACGACGAGGTCCTGCGCCGCGGGGCGCTCGACGCGACGATCCGTTTTCTGCCGAAGCCCATCACGCCCGACGCGCTGGTGCGGGCGGTGCGCGAGGCGCTCGACGGGCCGCGGGACGCGTAGACGCCGAAGGACTTCAGCCCTCGGCGACCGTTCGCACGCAGCACGCCACCGCCGCGTGCCGCCGCGCCCGCCGCGGGCGGTGCCCGTGCGACGCCGTCCCCCCCGCGAAGGACCACAGCACCCCCAGCGACAGGAGCAGCAGCACCAGCGCGAGCAGCGGGTTGGTGCGCGCGAACCTCCGCACCCCGTGGGTCACCGTCGGCGCCGCGTCGCGCACCAGGGGCTCGGCCTGCGCGAAGGCCGCGCGCAGCCCGGCGTCGCGGCCCTCCCAGTCGGCGCGGTCGCGGAAGAGCTCGGCCAGCACGTCGTAGAGGTGCCCGACGGCGAAGTTGCGCGTGTGCGCGAGCGCCCCGTACGACACCCAGACCAGCGCCGGCGCGCGGCGCAGCCAGACCAGCGCCTCCTGCGGCGACGCGGGCCGCGGGATCGCCCGGGCGCTCGCCTCCAGCACCCCGCGCATGCGCGCGACGTTCTCGCCGACGCGGGCGAGGGCCACGTGCGCCGTCCTCCACCCGACCGCCGGGACCTCCTGCGCCGCGAGCAGCCGGGCCGACTCGGCGGCCAGCGCGTCGAAGCGCGCGTCGAGGCCGCGGGCCCCGTCGCCGAGGCTCTCGGTGCTCGCGAGCACGGCGCCGCAGTAGTCGCAGGCGAGGGCCCCCGGCTCGTTGGTGGCGGCGCACTGCGGGCACTTCACGCGGGCGCCTCCTCGCCCGCGACGCGCGCGACGAAGACCGCCAGCGCGACGAAGTACGCGCCCAGCCACGCCGTGATGACCTGCGGCCAGAGGGCGCCCAGCGGCGGGAAATCCAGCGCCATCAGGATGATCGGGAAGTTGGCGCCCCAGTGCGCGGCCATGGCGAGCGCGACGCCCGCGGCGAAGCCGGCGCCCCAGCGGCGCAGCGCCATCGCGCAGAAGGCGGCGTGGAAGAGCGCGACGACGAGGCGCTCGGCGATGAAGCCACCGAAGGCCCAGAAGGGGAGATCGCGGTAGGGCGGGTGCGAGCCGATGAGCACGGCGAGGCCGGCGACCTCGCTCAGCGCGAAGCCGAGCCCGAGGCCCAGGGCCACGCGCGCGCGGCTCGCCGTGCGCAGCCGCAGGCGGAAGGCCGGGATGAGCAGGGGCCAGAGCTTGAAGGGCTCCTCGACGAGCGGCGCTTCGAGCGACTTCGGCAGGAGGTAGGCCGCGGTGGCGCGCAGCGCGGCGGGCGGCAGGTCGGGGTGGAAGTGCGCCGCGAAGCGCACGATGAGGGGGTCGGTGAAGGGCAGCCGCACGCCCCAGAGGGCGACGAAGAAGGCCGGCAGCGTGAGCGCCGCGGCGACGGCGAGGAAGGCGCGCTCGGCGGGCGGCGCGAGGCGCCAGAGCTGGGCGCCCCAGACGACGAGGATGAGCGCGCAGGTGACGGCGGCGGCGATGAACAGGCCCATAGGGGGAGTGACTCCGGGCGCGGATGTTAGTGCGTCCAGCGGTGCCATTCCTCCTCGTAGGTGCGAACGAGCACCTGGTTGTTGAGGCGGTTGACCTCCGCGGGCACGCGGCTGATGTCGGGGGCGAAGCGCTGCATGGGCGCCCAGCCCTCGGCGGTGAAGTAGCGCAGCCCCGGCGGCAGCGCGCCCAGCGGCGGCACCCCGGGCCCGCGGCGCGCGAGCACGTAGCCCCACTCGCCGAACGACGGGACGAAGGCGTGGTAGGCCCGGGCGCGCAGGCCGCTGGCCTCGATGGTGGCGACGACGCTCCAGTACGAGCGCCGCGCGGCGAGCGGCGAGGTGGCCTGCACCACGACCTCGGTGTCGTCGTCGAGGTGCCGCCCGAGCAGGCGGTAGAAGCGCGTCGTGAAGAGCTTGCCCAGCGAGTAGTTGTTGGGGTCGGGGAAGTCGACGATCACCACGTCGAAGCGCGCGCCCGCGTCGCGCTCGAGCCAGACCATCGCGTCGTCGTGGATGATCCGCACCTTCGGCGACCAGAGCGACGAGGCGTTGAGCGCGCGCAGCCACGGCGCTCGGCGGGCGAGCGCGGTCATCCCGGGGTCGAGGTCGACGAGGGTGACGCGCTCGACGTCGGGGTAGCGCAGCACCTCGCGCACGGCGAGCCCGTCGCCGCCGCCGAGCACCAGCACCCGCGCGCGCCGCCGCGCCGAGGCCATCGCGGGGTGCACCAGCGCCTCGTGGTAGCGGTACTCGTCGCTCGACGCGAACTGCAGGTTGCCGTCGAGGAAGAGGTTGATCCCGCCGTGGCCGCGGGTGACCACGACGCGCTGGTAGTCGGTCTGCTGCGCGAAGATCACCGGGTCGGTGGAGACCTCGAGGTCGGCCGCGCGGGTCACGCGGGACGAGAGCGCCGCGCCGAGGCCGAGGGCCGCGAGCACCGCGAGGGCGCGGGCGGTCAGGGCGCGGCGGTCGTCGAGCTCGCTCGCGAAGACGCGCACCGCCACGAGGGCCGAGGCGGCGTTGAGGGCGCCGAAGAGCAGCGAGGTGCGCACGGCGCCGAGGCGCGGGAGGAAGACCAGCGTGACGAGCAGCGAGGCGACGAGGGCGCCCGCGTACTCGACCGACATCACCCCGGCGAGCAGCTCGCCCAGGCGGGCGCGGCGGCGCAGCAGGCGCAGGAGCAGCGGCACCTCGGCGCCGATGAGGGCGCCGTCGACCACGACGAGCCCGTAGAGCACGACGGCGAGCCAGGCGGGGCGCGAGGCCGCGAGGTAGATGAGCGGCACCGAGGCGCCGCCGACGAGGGCGACCGCGAGCTGCGTGTGCACGAGGCGGCGGGCGAGGGCGGCGTCGACGTAGCGGGTGAGCCACGCGCCGACGCCCATCGCCGAGAGGTGCAGGCCCACCACGACGGCGAAGCGGAGGGTGGTGTCGCCGAGCAGCGCCGACCCGGCGGCGCCCGCGAGGAGCTCGAAGACGAGCCCGCAGGTCGAGACGATCAGCACCGTGAGGTGCAGGAGCAGTGACCCCACCGGGTCGCTACTTTCCGCCGAAGCCGCCGAAGACGCCGACCGAGCCGTGGCCGCCGCCGAGGCCGCTGCTGCCGCTGTCGGAGTCGCAGCTGTCGTAGGCCACCAGGAGCATCAGCACGAACACGGCGACGACGACCCAGACGGCCGTCGGGATGCTCCCGTCCGACGACGAACCGGCGTCGCGGAAGGGCGCGGAGTAGGCCGCGGGCACGGACGGCGCGGGCAGCCCGAGCGCGCTGAAGAGGTCGCGCTCGGAGATGGGGTCGGCGAGGGTCCAGTTGCGCTCGGTGCCCGACTCCTCGCTGGAGAGCACGCGCGGACCGCACGCGTAGTCGCGCGCCGCCACGCGCTCGCCCACCGCGACGCGCCAGTAGAACTCGCCCAGCACCCGGTCGACGACCGCCTCGCTCCCGTTGCGCAGCGCGAAATAGTACTGCCCGTAGCGCACGCCGCGGGGCAGCGGCGCCGCGTCGACGTCGGCCGCCGCGACGGGGGTGCCGAGGCGCCAGACGCCTTCGTCCTCGATGATCCAGCGGTACCCGGCGTCGCGGTGGTAGAGCAGGTACTCCTTCCAGCGGAAGCGCTCGCCCTCGATCACCGACGAGCGCTCGACGTACCCGATCACCGTCCAGCGGACGCCCTGTAGCGTGCCCTGCGTGCCCAGCGGGATCCACGGCGACGCGCGGGCCGCGTCCTGCTGCGCGATGATCGCGTGCGTGGCGCTGTCGGCGATGGCGTTGCAGTAGGGGCAGACGACGTGCAGCGCGTTGGGGTCGAGGCGCGCGGGCAGGTCGCCGCCGCAGTTGCGGCACTTGATCGACGCGGTCGCCACGGCCTGCACCGGGGCGTCGCCCACGCGGCCTTCGAGGTGCAGGTCGGCCCGCGCGATGGCGCGCCCGACGAAGACCATGCGGGCGTCGTGGCCGCCGACGAAGTGCACCGAGGCGCGCGCGCCGTCGGGGCCCGACAGGTCGAGGAAGGCCATCTTCTCGCCGGGGCGCGCGACGAAGGGCAGCTCGCCCGCGGCGGAGGCGAAGGTGCCGCTGCTGGCCTCCTCGACGACGAACTCGCCGTAGGCGCCGAGGTGGAGGTGGTCGCCCACGCGCACGGCGTCGAAGCTGCGGGCGAAGCGCTCGCGGGTGATCGCGACCTCCTGCCAGCGGCCCTGCGCGGTGCTCACCCACGACCACGAGCCGTCGTCGAAGCGGAGGTGGTAGTCCTCCCAGGTTCCGCCCATCGGGTGGCGCAGCACGAGGTGGCCGAGCACCTCGAAGCCGCGGCCGCCGAGGGTGCCGCGGTCGCCGCGCACGAGGGAGTGCTCGGTCGCGGCCACGTCGGCGAAGCGCCCGAGGTTGTCGAGCCCGCGGTCGGTGCGCACCACGAACTGGCCGCAGTGGTCGCAGACCTTCGTCAGCGACGAGCCGCTGCGAAACTCCACGGGCGCCCCGCAGTTGGGGCACTTTCCTCCGGCGACGGGCATGCGCTTGCTGCGCCGGAGAGGACGCGGCCGGGCGCCGGCCTGTCAAGGCAGTTGCCTCGCCGCGGCGAGTCTGTCAGTCGTTCGCGCGAAGGTCGCTACCCACGCCATGCTCGTCGGAACCGAGTGGATCATCGACGCCTCGGGCTGCGACCCCGCCGCGCTGCGCGACGTGGCGCGGCTGCGCGCGGTGCTGGAGTCGGCGGTGCGGGGCCTCGACCTGCGGGTGCTGGGGGAGCCCCGCTGGCACGCCTTCGCGGGGGAGGGCGGCGTCACGGGGATGTACCTCCTCGCGGAGTCGCACCTCACGGTGCACACGTACCCCGAGTGGGGCGTCGCGACGCTCAACCTCTACTGCTGCCGCGCGCGCGAGCCCTGGGACTGGGACGCGGCGCTGCGGGCGGCGCTGGGCGCGACGGCGGTGGGCGTGCGCGCGGTGCCGCGCGGAGCGTAGCGGGCGCGCCGCGAGTCGTGCCATCGTCGCGGGCGCCATGAACGAAGGACACCTCCTGCACGCCCTGGTCGCGGCCGCGGCCTTCTCCCTGCTGGGCATCGTGCTCATGGCGCTGACCTTCCTCGTCATCGTGAAGGTCACGCCCTTCTCCATCCGCAAGGAGATCGAGGAGGACCAGAACATCTCCCTCGGCGTGCTGCTCGGCGCGATCATGATCAGCATCGGGCTCATCGTGTCCGCCGCGGTGCACGCGTAGCGACCGGCGGGCGCTCGCGATGGGCCCGCGGTCGGCGTCGATCCTGGCGAGCGTCTTCGTGGTGGCGACCTGCGGGCTGCTGCACGAGCTGCTCGCCGCCACCCTCGCGAGCTACGTGCTCGGCAACTCCGTGCGCCAGTACGCGCTGGTCATCGGGCTCTACCTCTCCTCGATGGGCCTCGGCGCCCTCGCGTCGCGCCGCGCCCGCGGCCACCTCGCGCGGTACTTCGTCGCCATCGAGCTCGCGGTCGCGCTGGTCGGCGGGCTCTCGGTGCCGGGGCTCTACCTGGTCTTCGGCCGCCTCGCGTGGTTCGCCCCCTCGCTCTACGCCGTCGTCGTGACGCTCGGGGTGCTGGTCGGCGCCGAGCTCCCGCTGCTCATGCGCCTGCTCGACGACGAGCTCTCCTTCCGCGAGCTGGTCTCGCGCTCGCTGCTCGCCGACCACGTGGGCTCGCTCGCCGCCGCGCTGCTCTTCCCGCTGCTGCTGGTGCCCGCGCTCGGGCTCCTGCGCACGGGCGTGCTCGCCGGCCTCTGCAACGCCGCGGTCGCCCTGTGGGGCGCGTGGTTCCTGCGCGAGGCGCTCGGGCGGGCGGCGCGGCCGCTGGCGGCGGCGGGCGCGCT
>JAQBQI010000696.1 GCA_028287085.1 Myxococcaceae bacterium | reverse complement strand
GACGGTGCACGCGCCGCCCGCGCAGCCCGCGGTCGCGTTCGGGACGGCGCAGCGGTTGGGGCACGCGCCGCAGTGGTCGACGGCGCTGCGGGTGTCGACCTCGCAGCCGTCGGTGGCGTCGCCGTTGCAGTCGGCGAAGCCCGCCTCGCAGGCGTAGGCGCAGGTCGACCCGGCGCAGGTGGCGGTCGCGTGGGCGCGGGCGGCGCAGGCGCGGTTGCACGCGCCGCAGTGGGCGGTGCTGCTGGTGGTGTCGGTCTCGCAGCCGTTGGCGGGCGCGGCGTCGCAGTCGCCGAAGGGCATCGCGCAGCTCACGACGGCGCAGGTCGCGTTGCGGCACTCGGGCGCGGCGTTGGCGAGGGCGCAGCGCATGTCGCAGCCGCCGCAGTGGGCGACGTTGCTCTGCGGGTCGACGCAGGCGCCCGAGCAGCAGGTCTGCCCGGTGGGGCAGCGCGACGCGGCGTTGCAGCCGGCGACGCAGACCGAGCCGACGCAGAGGTTGCCGGCGGGACAGTGGTCGTCGGTGAGGCACGCAACGCAGGTGTGGGTGGTCGGCGCGCAGTGGGCGGTGGCGGCGGTGGCGGCGCAGGCGGCGTCGTCGCGGCAGCCGTTGTCGCAGCGGTTCATCGAGGCGACGCAGTACTGGCCCGCGGGGCAGCGGTCGGAGGCGGCGGAGCAGGCGACGCAGCGTCCCGTGACGAGGTCGCAGGCGGGCCCGCCGGTGCCGGAGGTGCAGTCGCCGTCCGAGGCGCAGCGCGGGAGCTGCACGTCGACGGGCACGTCGGGCCGGTCGGGCTGCACGTCGACGACGTCGGCGGCGTCGGCGGTGGCGTCGGCGGCGTCGGCGGCGTCGAGGGGGTCACCGGCGTCGGCGGCTCCGCCGACGACGGAGCGACCGGTGTCACAGGCGGAGAGGAGGGCGAGGAGGAGGGCGAGCGACCGGAGCGGCGGGGAGACCATCGGGCGCACAGTATCGCCCGCGGGCGGCGGGGAGGGTGTAACTGGCGAGCGCGGGCTGACGCAGGCGGTACAACCAGGGTCGCCATGAACCTCACCCCGCACCGTACCGTCTCGCGCCTGCTGACCCTCGACGCTGCGCCGCTCCCGCCGACCGCGACGGCGGCCTTCGCCCTCGGGTGATTCTGGGGCCCCGACGCCCGGTTCGGGTGTCTCGACGGCGTGCTCCAGACCCGCGTCGGCTACGCCGGCGGAACCACCGCGCGCCCGACCTACCGGCGCATCGGCGACCACGCCGAGGCCATCGAGCTCGTCTACGACCCGGCGGTCGTCACGTACGAGGCGCTGGTGCGGCGCTTCTGGACGCTGCACGAGCCCCACCGCCCGTCGTGGTCGCGGCAGTACATGTCCGCGCTCTTCTTCGCCGACGCGGCCGAGGAGGAGGTCGCGCGCCGGGTGATGGCGGAGTTCGCGGCGACGCGCGGGACGGCGCTGCACACCGAGCTCATCGGCGGCGCGGAGTTCACGCGCGCCGAGGATTACCACCAGAAGTATTACCTGCGCCGCGACGAGGCGCTGATGCGCGAGTTCGCGGGCTACGGCGAGCGCGACTTCGAGGACTCGCGGGTGGCCGCGCGGCTCAACGGCTACGTTGCGGGCGAGGGGAGCTCGCTGCGGCTCGCGCGCGAGGTGGAGAGCTTCGGGCTGTCGGCGGAGGGAGCGGCGCGCCTGCGGGCGGTGGTCGCGCGGGCGTAGGTGAGGTCAGCGCGCGCTCACGCCGGCACCGGCGTCGGCTCGCCCTCGGGCTCCACCTCGGGGCGCGCGCTCGTCAGGTGCTCTGCGAGAAAGGCGTACGCCTCGCCCACCGACGGGCGCGTCCGCGTGAACAGCTTCACCGTCGCGTGCACGTCGAGCAGCGAGCGGTACGCCGAGTCGTCGGCCAGGCGCCGCGCGTCGGCCAGCGGGCGCAGCTTCGCCTCCATCTTCGCCCGCAGCGCGTCCTCCCGCTCGCCCGCGCGCTTCGCCGCGCGCCACTGCGACAACAACTTCGCCCGCGTCAGACCCGGAACCTTCAGCGACGGGTCCGCCTCCCACGCGCGCGCCACCTTCTCGATCACATCGCCGTAGTCCGTGCGGGGCTTCAGGAGCTTCTGCCGCTCCTTCGCGCTCAACTCCGGCGGCGCCACGCGCTTCACGGCCGGCTTCTTCGCCTTCACCGCGGGTTTCTTCGCCTTCACCGCGGGCTTCTTCGCCGCCTTCGCGGCCGTCTTCGCCTTCGCGGTGGGCTTCTTCGTCGACTTCGCAGCCTTCTTCGCCTTCGCCATGACGGATCCTCCCGGAGTTGCCACGACTTGCCCGACGCAGCCGTGGGGGTATCCCGACGATACCCCCCTCGGCATCGCCCTGACCACTCCCTCCGGTCGGCCCGATCACCCGTACCCGTCGCCCCTACCACCCGCAGCGGTCGACCCGATGGGTCGGTGGGTGCTGGCGGTGTGGGCGGTGGCACCCGTCGCGTTGCGACGGCGAGGCCGGTGACTGCCGGCGTGGGCGGGAGCCCTTGCCCCCGCCGCCTCAGCTGATGCCGTAGCCCTTGAGCTTCTTGTGCAGGCCCTCGCGCGTGATGCCGAGGGTCTTCGCGGTCGCGCTCTTGTTGTTGCCGTGCTCGCGCAGGGCCTCGATGAGCAGCCACTTCTCGATGTGCTCGATCATGTCCTTGAGCGTGCCCCGCGGCGCCCGGATCTTGTCGAGCAGTCCCTCGATGTTGCGGATGCGCGGCGACAGGTGCTCCGCCATCACGTAGCCCCCCGGCTCGCACTGGATCACCAGCCGCTGCACCTCGTTCTCGAGCTCCCGCACGTTGCCCGGGAAGTCGTAGGACATCAGCAGCTCCATCGCCTGCTGCGAGAAGCCCGCGACCGGCTTGCCGAGCTCGTGCGTGTACCGCTTGAGGAAATGCGAGGCCAGCACGGGGATGTCCTCGCGCCGCTCGCGCAGCGCCGGGATCCGCACCGGGAACACCTGCAGCCGGTAGTAGAGGTCCTGCCGGAAGCGCCCCGCGGCGACCTCGTCTTCGAGCTTGCGGTTGGTCGCCGCCACGATGCGCACGTCGACGTTCTTCACGACGCCGCTGCCCAGCGGGCGCACCTCGCCCTCCTGCAGCGTCCGCAGGATCTTCGCCTGCAACCCGAGCGGCATCTCGCCGATCTCGTCGAGGAAGAGCGTGCCCCCGTCGGCCAGCTCGAACAGACCCTTCTTGTCCTCGGTCGCGCCCGTGAACGCGCCCTTCTTGTGCCCGAAGAGCTCGCTCTCCAGGAGCGTCTCGGGGAGCGCCGCGCAGTTCTGCGCGATGAAGAGCCGGTCCTTGCGGCGCGACTGGTAGTGCACCGCGCTCGCGACCAGCTCCTTGCCCGTGCCGGTCTCGCCCTCGATCAGCACGCTCACCCGCGTGTCGACCACCTTGGCCATCTTCTCGAAGAGCGACTGCATCGCCTTCGACTCGCCGATGATCCCCTCGAACTTCTTCTGCGCCCGCTGCTTGAGAAACGAGTTCTCCGTGCGCGCGCTCTGCTCGGCTTGCTTCACCTGCCGGTACAGCCGCGCGTTGTGCACCGCCAGGCTCGCCTGCTGGCCCACCAGCATCAGCATCTCCAGGTCGCGGTCCTTGAACATCCCGGGCTGCGCGCGGTTGTCCACCTGCAGCACGCCGAGGATGTCGTCGCCCCGCCACAGCGGCACGCCCATCGTCGACAGGATCTTCGCCCCCATGATGCTCGCCGTCTCGCCGACCTCGCGCTGCGCGTCGGCCGCCAGCACCGCCGCGCGCTGCTCGACCACCTTGCGCACCACGCTCTTCGAGATCGGCACCGCCTCGCCGCTCTTGTCGGTGCGCCCGCGCACGCGCGTCGTCACGGCCACGTAGGTCGGCTTGTCGCCGCTGTCGTCGCGCAGCGCCAGCGTCAGGTGCGTCGCCTTGGGCACCGCCTCGAAGACCGCCACCTCGATGGCGTCGAAGACCTCGTCGAGCTCGATCGCCGTCGTCAGCTTGCGCAGCACCGACAGCAATCCCTTGAGCGAGCCGGGGTCGCTCTCGACCGTGCGCTGCACCTCCGCCACCGCCTCGACGGGGCGCATCACCAGCACCTTGGCCTCGGGCTCCTCGGGCGCGATCGCGGTCGGCGCGCGCAGCACCGACGAGCCGTCGGCGCGCGGCGGAATCGTCGCCGACAGCATCGACCCCGTCGTCGGCAGGAATGGGGTCGTCGCCGGCAGCACCGTCACCGCGACGCCCACCAGCACCGGGCGCTCGTGGTCGCCGAGCTGCAGCCGGTCGCCGTTCTTCAGCGCCACCTCGAAGCCCACCGTCGAGTCGACCGAGATGGTCTGCTTGCCGCGCAGCACCCGCGAGCCGTTGGTGCTCTTCAGGTCGCGGTAGCGCACGTGGTCGCCCTCGACCGAGATCACCCCGTGCGAGCCCGAGACGTGCCAGTCGGGCAGCAGCAGGTCGGCGTTGGGCGCGCGGCCCAGCGTGATCTCCTCCTGGTCCTGCTCGAAGACCCGACCCTTCGCCTCGCCCTGCTCGACCACCAGACGGATCACGTCGACAACCCTAGACCCCCGGCGACCCGGGACACAACGTCAGCCATCGAGCCGCACCAGGCCCATCGCCGCCAGCAGCTCGAGGGGCGGCGGCTCGAGGCACGCCACCATCGGCAGGTAGGCCTCGGCGAAGCCCCGCACCATCAGCCGCGCGCCGTACTCCAGCATCCCGCGGCGCGCCCGCGCCTCCATCGCCCCGAGCGCCGAGTCGACGTCGAGCACCGTCACCACGTCGCTCGGCGCCCGCGCCCCCGACTGCACGATCGCGTCGCGGAAGGTCGACAGCGCCGCCCGCGTGCGCACGTACTCGCTCTGCGCCCCGCCCACGTCGCGCACCCAGCGCTCGCCCGTCATGGGCACGCCCGCCCCGAAGCCCCGCAGCTCGCGAAACCACCGCCGCGCGCTGTCGACCAGCGGCTTCTCCGGCGTCGCCCCCTGCTTGAAGACCCCGATCGCCTTGCGCAGCGTCACCCGCGCCTCGTGAAACTCGCCCCGCGCGTAGAAGCCCGCCACCGCCCCGAGCCACACCGCCGTCGAGCGGCCCCGCAGCAGGGCCTCCGGCGGGAGCTCCGCCAGCACCGTGGCCGCCGACACGTCGCCGCCGAAGTAGAGGCGCATCAGGCTCGACCAGAGCCGCGCCTCCTCGTCGTCGGGGTCGATCGCCAGCGCCGCCCGCGCGCAGTGCAGCGCCCCCATGAACTCGCCCTGCGCCGCCAGCGCGACCGCCAGCGAGCGCTCGATGCAGCCCACCGACGGCGCCAGCGAGCGCGCCGCGATCAGCGCCCACGAGGCCTCCGCCGCGTGCGCCAGCACGTCGGGCGAGCGCAGCGCCAGCATCCCGATGGCCACGTACGCGCCCGCCGCGTCGGGCCAGCGCGCCGTCGCCTCGAGCAGCCGCCGCCGCGCGCCCTCGTGGTCGCCCGCGAGCCCGCGCGCCACCGCCGCCCCCACCGCCGCCCGGGGGTCGCCCTCCCGCGCCGCCGCGTCGAAGCACACCGCGCAGCGCGAGATGGTCCCCGGGACGGCCCCGCGGTTCCACCCGTCGATGCTCTCGTGCAGGGCGTCGATGGCGTCGTCGAAGGCGCTCATCCCACGACCTCGTCGAGCGCGCTGCCCAGCATCGAGGCCCCGTGCAGCCGGTGGTACACGCGCAGCACGTCGCCCGCCCAGTGGTCGACCCGCGAGCGGGCCTCGCGGTCCTGCACGAACCAGTCGAGCAGGAAGCCGCCCACCAGCGCGCGCGCCTCCTTGGCGGCCTTGGTCATCTCGGGGCCCAGCGTCTCGTGCTCGGCCCCCTCCTCGTGCGTCTCGTACAGCGCCGCGCTCAGCCACGCGCGCACCGCCGCGGCCGCGTGGTCCTTCGCCGCCGCGCAGCGCAGGTGGTCCCAGCGCCGCGCCCACGGCTGCGCCACCAGCTCGGCGAGCTCGCGCGACAGGATCGACACCACCCGCGGCGCGACGGGCTGCACGCCCTCCAGCGCGAGGCTGGCGTACTCGGTCATGCGCGCCTTCGCCCCGTCATCGCCCACGAGAAACAACCCCGCCGAGACCAGCCACGCGTCGGCCGCGGGCAGCGACTCCAGGCGCACCTCGCGCAGCGTGTCGAGGGCCGACCAGCGCCGCGCCAGCACGAACTCGAACCACGCCCGCAGCGCCGTGAAGGCCTCCGCCTCGCGGGTGCCCGCAAACTCCTTCTCGGCGGCGCAGAGCCGCGCGAAGGTCTCGGGGAAGGTGTACCGCTCGGCCCCGCCCACCGCGACCGTGCGCAGCGCGTTGGCGCGCACCGCGGGGCAGTCGAGCATGGCTTCGCCGAACTCCGCCCGCAGCGAGTCGCCCGCCCCGAGCAGGCCCGCGGCGGCCAGCGCCACCTTCCCCCACGCGGCGGGCGCCGCGCCCGACTGGATGGCGTCGGCCAGGAAGCTCATCGGCCGCGTCCCGAGGGCCGGGTGCAGGAGCATGATGGCGAGGCAGTCCATCGAGCCGGGGTCGGCCTCGGTGGAGTAGGCGCGGGAGACCAGGGCGATCACCCGCCGGGCCTCGTCGTCGGAGGCGCCCCAGCCGAAGAGCGGGACGTACCAGCCGTGCGAGAGGGCCGACTCGGTCTCCGGGTCGACCGGCGCCCGCGGGATCTCGATCGGGGAGGCGGCGGCGTGCCAGGGCAACGGGTCGACGAGCCACGGCGGGGGCGGGGAGGTCACGGTACCGGGGGCGGAGGCTACCACCGACCGCCGGGCGTCGGGACGGCGATGTTGGGTTCCGCGGGCGCTTCGCCGCGGTCACCCGTTGGGGGGGGAGGGGGAGGCGCGCGCTCAGGCGCCGGTGCGGAAGTGCATCACGTCACCGTCCTGCACGACGTACTCCTTGCCTTCGAGGCGGAGGCGGCCGGCGTCGCGGGCGCCCGACTCGCCCTTGAGGCGCACGAAGTCGTCGTAGGCGATGGTCTCGGCGCGGATGAAGGTGCGCTCGAAGTCGGTGTGGATCACCCCCGCGGCGACGGGGGCGGTGTCGCCGGCCTGGATGGTCCAGGCGCGGGTCTCCTTGGGGCCGCAGGTGAAGTAGGTGCGCAGGCCGAGCAGCGCGTAGGCCTCGCGGATGAGCCGGTTGAGCCCCGGCTCGACCAGCCCGAGGGTCTCCAGGAACTCCTTGCGGTCGTCGGCCGCGAGCAGCGCGATCTCGCTCTCGATGCGGGCCGAGATGACCACGGCGCGGCTGCCGTCGCGGGTGGCGCGCTCGGCGACCTTGGCCGAGAGGGCGTTGCCGAGGTCGGCCGAGGCCTCGTCGACGTTGCAGACGAAGAGCGACGGCTTCGAGGTGAGCAGCTGGAGCATGCGCCAGGCCTTCTCGTCCTCGGGCGCGACGGCGGCGGCGCGGGCGGGGCGGCCGGCGTTGAGCAGGTCGAGGGCGACCTTCACGAGGCGCAGCGTGGCGATGGCCTCCTTGTCGCCGCCGCGGGCGCGCTTCTCCAGGGTGTTGGTGCGCTTCTCGAGGCTCTCGAGGTCGGCGAGCATCAGCTCGGTCTCGATGATCTCGAGGTCGGCGATGGGGTCGACGCGGTTCTCGACGTGGATGATGTCGTCGTCGACGAAGCAGCGCGCCACGAAGGCCACCGCGTCGCAGTCGCGGATGTTCGCCAGGAACTGGTTGCCCAGCCCCTCGCCCTTGGAGGCGCCGCGCACGAGGCCGGCGATGTCGACGAAGTTGATCCGCGCCGGGATGATCTCCTTCGAGCCGACGATCTTCGCGAGCACCTCGAGCCGGCCTTCGGGCACGGCGACGTCGCCCACGTTGGGCTCGATGGTGCAGAAGGGGTAGTTGGCGGCCTGCGCCGCCGCGGTCTGCGTGAGCGCGTTGAACAGGGTGGACTTGCCCACGTTGGGCAGGCCCACGATTGCGACTTTCAGCGCCATCGGCGGTCCTTCGGGTAGCGGTGTTTCAGAGGGGTCGGGTGCTCGGGCGGCGCTTCACTACCCCAACCCGCCGCCGGGGTCGAGCGCGCGAGCTCAGCCCTTCGAGGGGACCGCCGCGCGGGCCTGACCGGGCTCCCCGGCCCGCGCCGGCGCCTCGTCCGCCGTCGCCCCGCCGCGCGTCACCACGATGCCCTGCGCGGTCATCTCGTCCTCGGTGAGCCCGAGCAGCTGCGCCACGGCGCGCCGGTGGTCGGCCTCGTGCTCGTGCGCGAGCGCCCCCGGGTCGGACTCGTAGTCGACGAGAATCTGCGGGCCGCTCGCGGTCTCGACGAGGCGGATCTTCAGGGATGCCACGCCAGAGTGTTCGCACACCGCGAGGCCGGGCGGAAGGCGCACCGCACGGCCCCGGAGCACCCCCCGTCCACCTCCGGCGCCTCGCGCAGGACCGTCAGGCGTGGCCACTGTCGAGCGGCAGTGCGACCGGGTGCTGCCCGTGGTGCCGTACCGCCAGTGGGTGCTGTCGCTGCCGTGGGAGCGGCGGATGAAGTCTCCGCGCAGCACCGGAGCGACGCACCGGGTGATGACGCCGATGGAGTTCATGGCGCGGTTGAGCGCGCTGGTGCCGCCGCCGCGCACGCCGCTGGTGCGCTACCAGGGCGTGGTGGCGCCGAACTCGCCGTGGCGGGTGGCGGTGGTTCCGCTGCCGCCGGTCGAGGAGGCCATCGGGGTGTGCGGTGGCGGAGCGACGGTGGTTGCGGCGGCGTCGGTCGCGGCGGTGGTCGCGGGCGCGGCGGTAGCGAGCACGGCGCCGGCGAAACCGACGGCAGCGCCATCGGCGGCGAAGGCAGGGCGCATCGACTGGGCGCGGTTGTTGTGGCGGGTCTGGAAGGTCGACGGGCTCAAGTGCCCGGCCTGCGATGCACGGATGACGATCATCGCGGCGCTGACCGAGCGGACGGGCATCGTCAGGGTGCTGGAGCACCTCGGGCTGTCGGCCGAGGTGCCGCGGCTGGGGCGAGCGCGACGGGCCCTGAGGCCGGTGGTGACGGCCGGGGGGGGGACACCGTGCGCGGGCTGCGAGACGGTCGAGGCCGCGGTGCGTCCGAAGGGAGCGAGAACGACGTGCATGGGGCGTTGGAATCGGTCAGGGCGGCTCTTGCCGACGCTCGTGGGAGCGCGTGTTTCGCATACAGGGGAGTTCGGTCCCCTCGCGCGAATGCGTGCCGGAGAAGGTGCCGCGTTGGACGCCTTGTCCACCGCCGAACTCACCCTGGAGGGTCGCGGTGGTCCCGCGTCCTCCCGTCGAGGATTGGCCCTCGTGTACCGCAACGTCGGCGCCTCCGGCGACACCGTCTGATGGTGTGGACGTCCGGCGGCCGCAGATCGAGTCGAAGGGCGACAGCGCCGGGCGAGCGCTCACGCCGAGCTCGCGCATCGAGTGGGCGCGCCTGCTCTGGCGGGTGTGGGGCGTGGATGCGCTGAGGTGTGCCGGATGCGGCGGCCGGATGAAGATGATCGCGGCCCTCACCGAGCCTGCGGGGATCGTGCGCATCCTCGAACACCTCGGGCTGTCGACCGAGGTGCCGCGGATGAGACGCTCACGCGACGGTCCGTGAAGGGTGGCCACGGGGGGTCTGGTAGAGAGGATGTTGTGCGCCGCGCGCGTACCGACGAGGGCAGCGGTGTGTGCGACGGGCGGTATCGGGATCGTTGGATTCGGTCAACGAGCTCTCCAACGAGCTCGCTGGGAGCTTCAACGCCCTCCCCGGGCCGCTTGCGACGGGGTAGCAAACGTCGGTTGTACTGCGGGTAATGGGGAGTTCTGTCACCCGAAGGGGATCCGTGCCTGAGACGGTGCCCCATTGGTTGCCCTATGCACACGAGCGCGACTTCGACGTGTTCGTCCCGCATTCGGCGCATCGTCTCGAGCGCACGCCGCGGGCTCGTTTCGGCAACGATCCGATAGTCGGCCTCGTACCGACGACGTCAGTGCGACGAACATGGCGTCGAGTTCGTCTCGGCGATTGTTCACGACGAGAATGACGGGATTCGAATGCACGATGCCCCCTCGCTTCGAAAATGCCTCTCGATGCGGAGAAAGAAGCGTGCGGTCGCGAGTAAGCGGTCGAGTGCACTCGCCCGCAACGCGTGCGTGAACGCACGAGCGGCGCCGTGATGCGCGGTTTCGCGGAACCTCCTCGCCGCAGCGATGTCATTCTCGCTTCGTGAACGCCCAGCCGCTGCTCGTCGCCTCGGTCGTGTTGCTCTCCCTGCAACGGGCGGCACCCGCGTGGGCGCAGCCGCGTTCGCCCAGCGCGACTGCGATGGCCACCGCCACAACGACGTGCACGCCGCGCACGCCAGCGGACACCGCAACCATCGAAGGGTCGTTCTATCGCCCGGCCGGCGTTCGGCTCCCGGTGCAAGTCGTCGCGATCCGTCAGGACGCACCCGGCTCGTGCGCGTACTTCGTCACGACCGCCCGTGGCGATCGATTCGCCGTGCGCGGGCTACCCGCCGGAACATATGTGCTCGTCGGCTACGCGCTCGACGCCGCCGGACGAACGCGTGCGGGTGGATTCACCGATTCGGTTGCGTGCATGGCGACGTGCGGGCATCGCGGCGATTGCTGCCGCGGCGCGCATCACGTGTCGATCGTGATCACGCTCCGCCCCGGAGAGCGGATGCGACACATTCACATCGCCGACTGGGAAGCGACTCTCCCCCCGCGCCCCGCGGGCGTGCCGTAGGCCGACACGCGCTCATCGTGGGTGCGAGCGGTCCGCAGTTCGGGCGCCGTCGCGACCCACACCGGACCTCGCGCGGCCTGCTCGGGCGTGCCCGTCATTTTTCGAAGCACGGTTTTCGCCATCAGTTTCATCCACCACGGCACCGTCTGGAACGACGCGGTGCTCGGCACCATCCCAGGGTTCACCGCGAGCACGGCGATCTTCGAATCGCGCCAACGCCGCGCGAACTCCGACATGATCCAGTGCTCCGCGAGCTTCGCGCGTTGGTACGCCAGGGCGCGTCGCGCGGCTCTTGCCGACGCTCGCGGGAGCGCGTGTTTCGCATACAGGGGAGTTCGGTCCCCTCGCGCGAATGCGTGCCGGAGAAGGTGCCCCGTTGGACGCCTTATCCACAGCACCCTGAACTCGTGCGCCGCAACGAACGCGCACACCCCCCTGGCATGGACTCCGTTCGCGGCGGGCGAGACATTCATCGAGGCCGACGCAGCCCTCTCGGCGCGGCGCCATGGGTTCAGCGATTCCCCGTCGAGCGACGTCAGACCTCCACGCGGATGGTGGTGACCGCGCGCCCATCGGCGTCGGTGCCCTGCTCGACACTCTGGATCTGCCCGAGCTGCTTCGCCTTGAGGGTGAGGGCCTCGACCAGCGCGACCTTCACCGCGCCCATCACCTCTTCGCGCACCTCGACGTCGACCGCGAGCACCGCGCGCGCGGCCTTCTGGTCGACCTTCACCTGCGCCGCCTTGCGGGCCGACTCGGCGTTCGCCCGCGCCTCGGCCATGCCGCGCGCGTCGTTGTCGTCGGCCTGGTAGCTGCGCCCGACCACCTCCTCGGAGACCTTCGCCTCGAGGCCGAGCGTGGCCGCGTCGAGGTCGACCGTCGCCTCGACGCCGCGGAAGGTCTTGGTGGCCCTCTTCGCCTTCTCGTCGACCTTCCAGCCCTTCGCCGCGAGCGCGGCGCCCAGGATCGTCGGCATCTCGGGCACCAGCTTCGGGCACGCGATGCTCCGCCGTTCGCGCCCGGCGCCCTCCACGGTCCCGAGCTTCACGCGATAGACCTTGCTCATCGATCCGACCCTCCGATGATCTTGCGACCCGTCAGCGCGCCGAGCGCGGGCCAGCCGTTGACCACCAGCTCGCCGTCGCGGAGGTGGATCTCTACCGTGTTGCGCCCGCTGAAGCACGCGTCGCCCGGCGCGTAGCGGTCGGTGAGGAAGTGCAGCGACTGGTTGGTCGATCCGATCCAGCGGCGGGCGTCGGTGCGCAGGGCGGCCACGTAGCGGCCGTCGACGAGCAGGTCGGTGGCGGCGAGCAGGGCGTCGACGCCGGCGTCGGACCGCGCGCGCAGCTCGGCGAGCGTGTAGCCCGAGTAGACCATCACCGAGAGCCCCGCGGCGCGCACCAGCGCGGCGAAGCGGGCGAGCGCGGCGGCCTGCGCGAAGGGCTCGCCGCCGAGCAGGCTGACGCCCTCGACGCCCGCGCGAATCGCCCGCGCGGCGAGGTCTTCGGGGGCCACGGCGTCGCGCGGCACGAAGGCGAGCTGCGCGGGGTTGCAGCAGCCCGGGCAGCGCAGCGGGCAGCCCTGCACCCAGACCGCGAAGCGCGCGCCGGGCCCCTCGGCCTCGGTGCGATCGACGATGGTGGCGAGGTTGAGCATCGGAGCGAGCGGAGACTACGGCAGGCAGTCGACCGGCACCGCGAACACGCGGCCGCCCGGCGCGCCCGCCCCCGCCTCGTAGACCACCAGCGCGCCCCGCGCCGTCGCGATCACCCTCGTCACGCCGGTCGGAGCCTCGCCCCCG
>JAQBQI010000687.1 GCA_028287085.1 Myxococcaceae bacterium | reverse complement strand
GCCGTCGACGGCGACGGCGGCGGTGCGCGCGTAGAGGGAGCTCGCCGCCGCGTCGCGCACGAGCCGCGCGTCGAGGCCGGGGCCCGCCAGGCCGCCGTGCGCGCAGTACACGAAGGGCGCCCACGCCTGGGCGTTGATGGGGCCGAGCGCGGCCCAGCCGACCCAGCCGCCGCCCGCGCGCCAGTCGACCCACGCGGGCGCGAAGCGCGAGCCGGGGACCCACGACCAGACCGTCTGGTCGAGCACCCAGCGGCCGTAGTGGAAGGGCACGCGGCCCCAGGCGTAGTCGCTCTGCCAGTACCAGCCGACGTCGGTGGCCAGCCACTGCCCGGCCGTGCCGTAGGGAACAAAGGCGGCGCCCACGTTGCCGCGGTCGGGCCGCCAGACCCGGCCGTACTCGGCCGAGTCGAACCACGCGCCGTAGCCCGCGAGCGACGCGTTGATCTGCGCGGCGGTCAGGTCACCGGGGCCCTCGCCCAGCGAGATGGATCCCATCGCGTAGCCGCGCAGGACCTCCTCCTGTCGTATCACCACCGTCACCTCCTGGCGCTGCTGCATCGAGCAGGCGGGGGCGGCGAGCGCGAGGGCGAACATCCACGTCTCCCAACGGGGTTGCATCCTCTACGGGTAGCACGATCTCAGCGGAGCTGGGCCTCTTCGGCCTGCAGGATCGCGAGCACCGCGGCGGGGTCGGCGGCGGCGATCAGCTCGGCGCGCACGCGGGCATCGCGCAGGAGGCGCGAGACCCGGGCGAGGACGCGGAGGTGGTCGCCCGGGGCGCGGTCGGGCGCGAGGACGGCGACGAAGATGCGCACCGGGCGGCGGTCGATGGAGTCGAACTCCACGCCGTCGGGCGCGATGGCGATGGCGGCGACGATCTGCGTGAGGGTGGGGAGCCGCCCGTGGGGGATGGCGACCTCGTCGCCGACGCCGGTGGAGGCGAGGCCCTCGCGGTCGCGCAGCACCTGGATGACGGTCGAGGCGTCGGTGAGCTCGGAGTCGTGGATGAGGAGGTGGCCGAGCGCCTCGATGGCGTCGTTCTTCGACGGGACCCGGAGGGTCGTCGAGATGCGCGCGGGGGTGAGGAGATCGCTGAAGCGCATCTTCGGGAGCGCGGGATACTCCGGGAGCGCGGGAGTGTAAAGCGTCTGTGCGGAGGGGAATCGGGGGGGGGTTCGGGAGCGGCGGAGCGCCGGTCAGTCGGCGTCGTCGGGCTCGGCGGCGACGGGCGCGACGCGGAGATTGTCTCCGCCCTTCTTGTTGCGCGTCGAGGCGTCGTGGTGGCGGGAGATCTGGTGCTCCACCTTGTCGAGCATCAGGTCGATGGACTTGTACATGTCCTCGCTGTCGTGGCGCGCCTGGTAGTGGCGGCCCTCGGAGGCGAGGGAGACCTCGGCCACGTGAAGGTGCTTCTCGGTGAAGAGAGTCACGTGCGCGTCGAGCGGTTGGCGCAGGTACTTCTGCACGCGCTCGAGCTTCTCGTGGACGTACCCCTTGAGCGCGTCGCTCGGTGAGAGGTGTCTGAAGGTGATCGCAATGCCCATCACGTCCTCCATCGGCGCGGCGACGCGAGACCTAAGGTTGTTGCGTCGGACCAGCGCCACGCTCGGCCCCAAAATCGCTACCTCGTCGGCGTGGGCGAGCAACCGCCGACGTTCACTAGACGTACTCCCTTCGGTCCGGAGTGGGTAGGCCCAATCCGCGGGAATTCAACGGCGACGCCGTCGCCCCGGTCAGTAGTACTGCTTGCGCTTCGCGCTGGAGAGGATGCCCAGCATCTCGCGGTACTTCGCCACGGTGCGGCGCGCGATCACGATCTTCTGGTGCACCAGCTCCTTGACGATCTGCTCGTCGGAGAGCGGCGCCTGGGAGTCTTCCTGGGCCACGATCTTCTTGATCGCCTGCTTCACGCTCTCGCTGGCGATGTCTTCTTCGGCGATGCGCCGGATGGAGCTGTTGAAGAAGTACTTCAGCTCGAAGATGCCGCGCGGGGTGTGCACGTACTTGTTGGTGGTGACGCGCGAGATGGTGCTCTCGTGCATGCCCACCGCGTCGGCCACGTCGCGGAGGATCATCGGCTTCAGGAACTCGATGCCCTTCTCGAAGAAGTCGTGCTGCTTCTCGACGATGCTCTGGGTGACCTTGACGATGGTCTTCTGGCGCTGGTCGAGCGAGCGCACGAACCACTTCGCCGAGGCCAGCTTGCCCTGCACGAACTCCCGGGCCTTCGGGTCTTTCATGAGCGAGCGGGCCTGCTGCTCGTTGATCTTGAGCTTGGGCATGCCGTCGTCGTTGGTGCTGACCACGTAGTCGTCGCCCACCTTGTGCACGTAGACATCGGGCGTGATGTACGACGGCTCTTCCGAGGTGAAGTTGCGGCCGGGCCGCGGCTCCATCGTGCTGATGAACTTGGCGGCCTCGTAGACGTCCGTGAGCTCGCAGTGGAGGTCGCGCGCGATCGCCTGGAAGTTACGGCGCTCGACGTTGGGCAGGTGCCGGTCGATGACCTGCCAGAGGATGTTGTCGCTGTCGTAGCCGAAGTGCTCGGCCTGCACGAGCAGGCACTCCCGCAGGTCGCGCGCCGCCACCCCGACCGGGTCGAGGCTCTGGATCATGCGCAGCACCTCCTCGGCGTCTTCGGGGTCGAGCCCCACCTCGACGGCGAGCTCTTCGATGGTGAGCGCCCGGCCCGCCGCCTCGGTCTCGGCCGCCGCGCGGATCTTCGGCGCCTCGCCCTCGACGTCGTCGTCGACGACGATGCCGCTGAGGTTGAGGTACCCGCTGTCGTCGAGGTTGTGCACGATCAGCATCGCGAACTTCAGCTCGTTCTCGCGGAAGGTCGACAGCCTGATCTGCTGCTCGAGGTGGTCGCTGAGGGTCGTGCGGCGGGTGAGCGTGGCCTCGAGCGAAGGCATCTCCTCGCTCGACCCGCGGGTCGTCGCCGGCAGCGGCGCCTGGTTGGAGTACGCGTCGAGGAACTTCTCCCAGTAGTCTTCCTGGGTGGTCTCGGAGATGGCCGCGCGGTCTTCCTGGCTGGTCGGGAGGTGCTGCCGCTGGTCGTCGAGGGCGGCCACCCGGTCGATGGTCGGGGTCTCCGCGGCCTCGGCCGCGCGGTCGCCCGGGTCGTTGCCGTCGGCCCCGTCCTCGAGGATCGGGTTGCCCATCATCTCCTCCCGGACGGCGTCGATCAGCTCCAGTCGGGAGAGCTGCAGCAGCTTGATCGCCATCTGCAGCTGCGGGGTCATCACCAGCTTCTGCTGCAACCCCTGAACGAGCTTGATCTCCATCCGGAACTTCTCCTCTACCCGCCAGCCCGCACACCAACGACCTGAACCGACTTCTACCTCCGCGCGGCGGTCTCGATCCTAGCCCTTCGGCTCCGAGGTTGCATCAGGAACTTTGACCCCGAGTGACGCGCCGAGCTCCCCGACGAGGCGCGCCGCGCACCGCCTCGCGGCCTCGAGCGCGACGCCCCGCATCGCCGCCGTCACGTCGGCGGGAGCGCGCGTCGCGTCGAGTGCCGCGGACACCTCGCGCCACGGGTCGCCGATGTCGACCCCCTCGGCCGCGGCCGGCGCCGTTTGCCCGAGCGAAGAGGGGCGCAGCACCAGGTCGAGCGCGTCGCGCACGCCGT